>CAKZJK010000365.1 GCA_936942565.1 uncultured Caulobacter sp.
GGCCCCTCCCTCTCTCAAAGAGAGAGGGATCACAACAAGATATGCGCTCGCACCCGCTCGCGCATGCCCGTATCCAGGCCCACCACCCGCTCCAGATAGCCGTCCAGCGAGCCGCATTCCGCCTTGATCACCGCGAAGGCGGCGGCGAGGTAGCGGGCCTCGACGCCCATGGCCGCGCGCATGGCGGCCTCGTCGGGGCGGCGGCCGGTCAGTTCCTGGATGTGGTCCATGAAGACGTGGCCGCGGCGGTCGAAGCGGCTGGGGTCGTTGGTCAGCAGGTAGTCGTCGATGACGTCGTCGTCGGCGACGCCGGCGATGTGGTGGGTCAGGGCCGCCAGCACGCCGGTGCGATCCTTGCCCGCCGCGCAGTGGATCAGCGCGGGCCCCTTGCTTTCGGCCAGCGCCAGGAAGAAGCGACGGAAGAGGTCGATGTGCCGCTCCTTGAACGGCAGGCGGCGATAGTACTCATCCATGTAGTCGTGGACGGCGTCCTCGGTGAGATCCGTGCTGGTGATGAACTCGAGCCAGGGGTCGGTTCCGGTCACGCCCAGGTCGTTGTCGATCACCTGGGCGGAAAAGCCCGTCCAACGGCGCGACGGCGAACGCTCGCGCTCGTTGGGCCGCCGCAGATCGACCAGGGTGACGATCCCCAGCGCCGCCAGCGCCTCGAGGTCCTCGTCGGTGGCCTCGGCCTGGTGGGCGGCGCGGAACAGGACGCCCTTCTTCAGCCGCCCCGCCCCCGCGGCGTAGTCGCCGAAATCGCGGAAGTTCTCGACGCCTTGCAGGGGGATGTGACGGGTCATTCGGGCTTACTTTCTCAGCAGCGGCTGGAGCCGGTCCTGGATCGGCTGGTCGATATAGGTGTGGAACAGCCAGGCCGCGCCGTAGGCGATCGGGAAGCCGGCCAGCCACATCAGCCACTGCCAGCCGATGCCGATCGGCACGGTGTCGATCAGCTTGTGGATGGCGCTCCAATAGATGACGCCGACGAAGATGTGGGTGATGAAGAGCGCGAAGGACAGCTTGGCGCCCTCCTCGATCCAGGCCCGGGGGCGCTTGACCGGCAGGCGTCCGGCGCCCAGCACGATCATGGCGATGGCCAGCAGCGAGGGCGCGTCGAACATCCACTCGTCGGGCAGGGCGTAGCGATCCAGCGGCTGGGTGACGACCAGCAGGGCGACGCCGCCCCACAGCAGGGCCTTGGCCGCGCCTTCGCTGGGCCAGCGCAGGTCGACCGTCCGCGCCAGGCAGACGCCCAGGATGAACAGCGGCAAGGCCCGGATCACGCCGAACTGGAACTGCAGGTCGGCCAGGGCGTGCTTGAAGACCACCTCGGCCAGCACCTCGAACGCGGCCAGCAGCGCCAGGCCAAACAGCGGCAGCAACCAGACGGGACGCACCTTGCTGGCCGTTCGCCAGAACAGCGGGAACAGGGCGTAGCAGACGATCAGCGCCGACAGCGACCAGCTAGGCAGGTTCCAGCCATCGCTGGGAAAGCCCCAGGCGTGGATCAACAGGGCCTGGGTCGGCAGCTGGTCCCAGGCGAAGCGGCTGGGCTTGTGGGCGTCGGTGCCGAAGCCGTTGAGGATCAGCACCAGCACCGCCAGCATCGCCAGCACCGCCAGATGCCCCGGCCAGACCCGCGCCGCCCGGCGGACCCAGAAGCGCGGCGTGCTGATATGCCCCTTCAGCACCGAGCCGCCATAGGCGCGACCCAGTACGTAGCCGGACAGCATCAGGAAGAAGTCGGTGGCCAGGAAGCCGCGCGAGAACACCTGGGCGAAACGCTCGATCCGCATCGGGCTCTCGGCGCCATAGTGGTAGACCACGATCAGCAGCGAGGCGAGGAAACGCAGGAAATCCAAGGCCCCGCCGCGCACGGCCTCCTTGCTCGCTGGCGCGGGCGCGACCTCGGTCGAGGACGAAGCGGAGGGGGTAAGCGGCGCGGTCACGGCTCGCCGCATACCAAAGCCGCTCGCGCCGGGAAAGGCGCCGTAACGGCGCCGCGTTGCGATGGAGCGTTACACCGCCTATCTGTAACTTCCATTGTTCCTAATGAGCTCGACCATGTCCCGCACCCCCGTCCTCTTCCTCGGCCACGGCTCGCCGATGAACGCCATCGAGGACAACGCCTGGAGCCGCGACTGGGGCCGCCTGGGCCAAGAGCTGCCGCGGCCCAAGGCGATCCTGATGATCAGCGCCCACTGGGAGACGCGCGGCGCCTCGGCGGTCAGCGCCGCGACCGCGCCCGAAACGATCCACGACTTCGGCGGCTTTCCGCAGGCGCTGTTCGACGTCCAGTATCGCGCGCCCGGCGATCCGGCCCTGGCCGCGCGGGTCGCGGAACTGCTCTCGCCCGATCCGGTCGTCCAGCACCCGACCCGCGGCCTCGACCACGGCGCCTGGGGCGTCTTGAAGCCGATGTATCCGGACGCCGACATCCCGGTCGTCCAGCTCAGCCTCGATCGCGGACGTTCCGACCGCTGGCACTACGAGGCCGGCCGGCGTCTCGCGCCGCTGCGCGACGAGGGCGTGATGATCCTGGGCAGCGGCGACATCGTCCACAACCTGCGCGCCATCGACTTCCGTCGCCCCGAGACCCTCCCCTGGGCCGAGCGCTTCAACGAGCAAGCCAAGGCCCTGATCCTGGCCGGCGACCACGATCCCCTGATCGACTGGCGGAGCCTGGGCCCCGACGCCGAAGCCTCGATCAACAGCGCCGAGCACTACCTGCCGCTGCTCTATGTGCTCGGGGCGGCGGGGAAGGACGAACCGATCAGCTTCTTCACCGACGATGTGTTCGCGGCGATCTCGATGACGGGCGTGAA
>CAKZJK010000366.1 GCA_936942565.1 uncultured Caulobacter sp.
GTGACCTTGGAAAGCTCGCCGCGCAGCCTCACGAAGCCGTAGCGGTCCTCCAGCGTCCGCTTCAGGGCGAAGGCCAGTTCGGAGACCGAATAGGGCGGGGCGTTGGAATCGGTCGGCGCGAGGTCCGTCATGGCTGTTTATCTAAGTGGGAAGCGCCTGCGGGTCACCCAGTCGGATACCATTTACATCGTCATCTCGCGCTTTATGCGCGGGACCCATGGCTCAGCTGCTACGTGAGTACTTCATTTCGCTCCGCACTTGCGGCGGACGAATGGGTCCCGCGCATGAGGCGCGGGATGACGGAGGTTTAAGACTCTGAGGGTCTCTAGCGGTCTCCGAAAACGAAAATCCCGGGACGATCGCTTGACCGTCCCGGGACCCGCCGCCCCGAGAGACTTTTGTTCTTCTTAGATGTAGCGGCGAAGCGAGCGGGCGAGCTCGGTGGCGCCGCCCTTCTTCTTGGTTTGCTGCGGCTGGTAGGCCACGCGCGCGTGTTCGACGCAGTAGGGCGCGCCCTCCGACGAGCGACGACCGCAGAAGGTGAAGCCTTCCGACGACGGATCGCCGATCGGCCACTTGCACATGTGCGCGCCCAGGGTCAGCACGGTGGCCGAGCCGGGCTCTTCATGACGGAAGGCCGGGAGCGGCGCCGGGGCCGCGGACATGGGCATCGACGGCGCCTCGATCGGCGTCACGCGGCGCGGCGCCGACGGCATGGCCTGGGCGGCCGGACGCGCCGGACGCGGAGCCTTGAAGGCCGGACGCGCCGGTTGCGAAGGCGCGGCGCGGCCCGACAGGCCGAGACGGTGAACCTTGCCGATGACGGCGTTGCGCGTGACGCCGCCCAGTTGCTTGGCGATCTGACTGGCCGACAGTCCGTCCAGCCACAGCTTCTTCAAGGTCGAGACCCGTTCGTCGGTCCAGCTCATAACCCGTCTCCGCCATCTTAGAATGAGGAGAGGGCGTCCCCACGCCCGTCACCCCATATCTGGTGATCGAACCGCCCCGCCGGCGGTCGTCCTACTACTAATCGTAAAGAATGCATTAAAACACACAATGGGCGCCAACGACTCTGTCCACAGAAACAAGATGTTGATTCACGCAACCCCGAGCTTGCGAAAAGAGGGGCGAGGGCGCACATGGCCAAGCAGAACAACGGGTTGAGCGCATGAGAGACACCGCCGAGAGCGTCATTCCGCCGCAGCCGCGCGACTATCACGGCTGGAACTGGAGCGGCTTCTTCACCCTCTACCAGCGCGAGATCCGCCGGTTCTGGAAGGTTGGGACTCAGACGGTGGCCGCGCCGGTGGTCACGACGCTGCTCTACATGCTGGTGTTCGTGGTCGCGGTGGGCGCCAGCCGACCGGCCGTGGACGGCGTGACCTTCGGCCATTTCGTGGCCCCCGGCCTGATCATGATGGCGATCCTGAACAACGCCTTCGCCAATTCCTCGTCGTCGCTGATCCAGGCCAAGATGATGGGCCTGACGCCCGACTTCCTGACGCCGCCGCTGTCGGCGCTGGAGCAGGTGTCGGCCTTCGCCCTCGGGGCGGCGACGCGCGGGGTCGTGGTCGGCGCGGTGACGGCGCTAGTCGTCGGCGTGCTGCCGGGCGCGGGGCTGTCGGTCTCTCACCTCTGGGCGGTGGTCTATTTCGGCGCGGTGGCGTCGCTGAGCCTGGGCCTGGCCGGCGTGGCCGCGGGCCTGTGGTCGGAAAAGTTCGACCAGCTGGCAGCCGTGACCAACTTCGTGATCATGCCGATGACGTTCCTGTCGGGCACGTTCTACCTGGTCGACAAGCTGCCCGAGCCCTTCCGCTCGGCCAGCCATTTCAACCCGTTCTTCTACCTGATCGACGGTTTCCGCTACGGCTTCATCGGCCACGCCGACGGCTCGATCGCGATCGGCGTCGTCTCGACGGGCCTGCTGACGGTGGCGCTGTTCCTGTGGTGCTGGCGTCTGTTCGTGACGGGCTATCGGCTGAAGAGCTGAAGCCACTGTGGCCCGTGCGACAAAAGCGCCGATTTTCACCGGCTTTTCAGGCGCTTTCATCGTCCCTTGATTGACACAACCGCGTTCCAAAGCGACAACCTGCGGCCTTCCGGTCCCCGTGCTCAGAGCGCGGGGGCTTCTTTCCTTTTAGGGAGGTCGGTCTCTTGAGCACCGCGACGTCGTCCAACTCCTCGCAACAGCACATCATGGGCGTCTATAACCGCGCCCCGCTGGCGTTCGAGCGAGGCCGAGGCGCGCGCCTGTTCTCGACCGACGGCGGCGAATACCTGGACTGCGTGGCGGGCATCGCCACCAACGGCCTGGGTCACGCCCATCCCGTGCTTGTCGACGTGCTGAAGGCCCAGGCCGAGAAGCTCTGGCACGTCTCGAACATCTATCGGATCCCCGAGCAGGAAGCCCTGGCCGACGCCATCTGCGCGTCGACCTTCGCCGACGTGGTGTTCTTCACCAACTCGGGCACGGAAGCCGTCGAGTGCGCGCTGAAGACGGCTCGCAAGTATCACTCCGCCAACGGCCAGCCCGAGCGGATCGACATCTACGGCTTCGACGGCTCGTTCCACGGCCGGACCTACGCGGCGGTCAACGCCTCGGGCAATCCCAGCTATGTCGACGGCTTCGGTCCGCGCCTGCCGGGCTACAGCCAGCTGACCTTCGGCGACCACGACGCCATCAAGGCCGCGATCGCCAGCCCGACCACGGCGGCGATCATCGTCGAGCCGGTGCAGGGCGAGGGCGGCGCGCGCTCGATCCCGACCCAGTGCCTGAAGGGCCTGCGCCAGCTGTGCGACGAGCACGGCGTGCTGCTGATCTATGACGAAGTCCAATGCGGCATGGGCCGCACCGGCAAGCTCTTCGCCCATGAGTGGGCCGAGGGCGGCGAACCGCACATCATGGCGGTGGCCAAGGCCCTGGGCGGCGGCTTCCCGATCGGCGCGTGCCTGGCCACGACCGAAGCGGCCAAGGGCATGACCGTGGCGGCCCACGGCTCGACCTTCGGCGGCAACCCGCTGGCCATGGCGGTCGGCAAGGCGGCCTTCGACCTGATCAACTCGCCCGAGACGCTGGACAACGTGAACGCCGTCGCCGGCTTCCTGACCCAGCAGCTGAACGGCCTGAAGGATCGCTTCCCGGACATCATCGTCGACATCCGCGGCAAGGGCCTGCTGATCGGGATCAAGCTGATCCCGAACAACCGCGAGTTCATGGTCCTGGCCCGCGACCAGCACCTGCTGATCGCTGGCGGCGGCGACAACTGCGTGCGCCTGCTGCCGCCGCTGAACCTGACCATCGAGGAAGCTCGCGAGGCCGTCGCCAAGCTTGAAAAGGCTTGCGAAGCGGCGCGCGCCAAGGCCTCGGCCTGACACATCTGAACCTTTGAAATCGCCCGCTTCGGTCCGCCGGAGCGGGTGTGAGGGATTTGGCCCATGACCGCCCCCCGCCACTTCATCGACCTGTGGAAGCTGGACGGCGCGACCCTGCGCCTGCTGCTTGACGACGCCCATGCCCGCAAGGCCGCCCGCAAGGGCTGGCCCCAGGGCAAGGTCGACGCCGACGCGCCCGCCAAGGACCGCGTCCTGTCGATGATCTTCCAGAAGAACTCGACCCGCACCCGCTTCTCGTTCGACGCCGCCATGCGCCAGCTGGGCGGCTCGGCGATCATCTCCACCTCGGCGGACATGCAGCTGGGCCGCGGCGAGACGATCGAGGACACCGCCAAGGTGCTGTCGCGGATGGTCGACGCGGTGATGATCCGCGCCAACAGCCACGCCGACGTCGAGCGCTTCGCCCAGGTCTCGACGGTGCCTGTGATCAACGGCCTGACCGACAAGAGTCACCCGTGCCAGATCATGGCCGACATTCTCACCATCGAGGAGCATCGCGGCGATATCGGCGGCAAGACGATCGCCTGGGTCGGCGACGGCAACAATGTCTGCTCCAGCTTCATCCACGCCGCGCCGCTGCTGGGCTTCGAGCTGAAGATCGCCTGTCCGGCGGTCTATCACGCCGATCTGCACGACCTGGCCCGGGCCGAAGGCCTGCAAGGCAAGGTCAGCATGATGACCGACCCGAAGGAGGCCGTGCGTGGCGCCGACGTGGTCGTGGCGGACACCTGGGTCTCGATGGGCGACACCGACCATGACGAGCGTCTGGCGGCGCTGGAGCCCTATCAGGTCGACGACAAGCTGATGGATCTGGCCAAGGGCGACGGCGTGTTCCTGCACTGCCTGCCGGCGCACCGGGGCGAGGAAGTCACGGACGAGGTCATGGACGGCCCGCGCTCGCTGGTCTGGGACGAGGCCGAGAACCGCATCCACGCCCAGAAATCCGTGCTGGCCTGGGCGTTCGGCGCGATCGGTTGATGTCGGGGTAGGGCGCCGGCCAGCGCCCGGTTGGACTGCGCTGGCCGACTGCGCCGGCGCGTATGGGCAAAAGCGACGGCCCGCCGAAGCTGCGCCGACTCATCGAGCGGAGCAATGCGGCAGGAGGTCGCTTTCCTCGGATCGGGTCACGCCATCGCGCGCGCCCAGGCTCGCAATTTCGAAAAGACCCCTTATTTAACCGCCCCATGACCGACATCGCTTCCACTCCGGGCGTCCTCGACGACGTCGTCTCCGCGTTCCAGATCGAAGGACTGCCCGTGCGCGGCCGCGTCGTGCGGCTGGGCCAGGCCGTGGACGAGGTGCTGACGCGCCACGCCTATCCCGAACCCGTCGCCAACCTGCTGGGCGAAGCCTGCGCGCTCGCCGCCCTGGTGGGCTCTAGCCTCAAGTTCGAGGGGCGGCTGATTATCCAGGCCCAGGGCGACGGCCCGGTCCGCTACGTGGTGGTCGACTACGACACCTCGGGCGGCCTGCGCGGCTACTGCCGGTTCGACCCGGAAGAGGTCGCGGCCGTGTCCGAAGGCTTCGCGCGTCCGGGGGCCAAGACCCTGCTGGGCGGCGGCGTCTTCATCATGACCCTGGACCAGGGGCCGGACATGGATCGCTACCAGGGCGTCACGCCGATCGAGGGCGAGACCCTGGCCCTGTGCGCCGAGCAGTACTTCGCCCAGTCCGAGCAAACCCCGACCCGCATCCGCCTGGCCGTCGGCCAGGTCGACACGGGCGAGGGGCCTCGATGGCGCGCGGGCGGCATCCTGATCCAGGTCATCGCGGGCGACCAAGCGCGCGGCGACACGCAAGAGGCCTGGCAACACGTCACGGCGCTGTTCGAGACCACGGGCGAGGACGAACTGATCGACCCGACCGTCACGACGCCGACCCTGCTGTGGCGTCTGTTCAACGAGGACGGCGTGCGCCTGCTGGACGAAAAGCCGCTGCGGGCCTTCTGCCGCTGCTCGGAGGACCGGATCGGCGTGGTGATGGACTCGTTCTCGGCCCAGGAGGTCGAGGAGATGGTCGAGCCGGACGGCAAGATCCACGTGACCTGCGAATACTGCTCGCGGGTCTACAAGCTGGATCCGCCGACGGCGGGGTGAAAAAAAGGCGCCAGTCTCCTCGGGAGGCTGGCGCCGCGTTTAGATCAGACGACGGGCAGCTCGCCCCAGGGCTCGCCATCAAGGGCGATAGAGCCCTTTTCCGGTTGCGCGTCTTCTTGCAGGGGGTACACCACGTAGGCGATGGCCCTGCGCGCGTTGCTCACTTCATGCACGTTGGGCGGTCCAAGCCTGATCACCTGACCCGCCTTATCGGTCAGGTCGAGCTGGATGGCGCTGGGGTGCAGCGCCGGCGCGCCAGGCCGCCGCGCGATGGCGACGATGACATGCTTTCGGCCTTTGTCGTCTTGCGCCTCGTGCAGGCCGAGGGGCGTTTCGTCGTGGTTGCAACTCATCGTGACCGTCGGCGTGGCGGTGCTCGGCGACGTCGTGAGCGAGCCGGTGACCGTCCAGGTCGCGGTCGAGGCTGGCGATGCGCCGTTGATGTCGCCCACGAAGGTGACGTCCAGCTCGTAGGTGTGGCCCGGCTCCACGTTGGAGAAGCCCGGAGCGTCCGTCATCTGGAAGTCCGCGCCGGTGGCCTGGTCCGGGTTCCAGTAACGATCATTGGTCATGTTGCATTGCCGATAGCCGTAGGCGGTGCAGCCGGTGCAGTTCGAGCCGCTGGGCGGGCATCCGTCCTCACGCGGCGTCGTCGGGTCGAGCAGCGTGCCGGTGGCGGCGCAGAGATAGAAGGGCATTGCGACGTTATCGACCTTGATGGTTCCCGACACGGACTGTCGATAGCTGAGCGCCGCGCAGCTTCCGCCAGGCGTATCGGGCTGGAAGGTGGCGGATACGGTGAACGGCGCGGTGTAGCTTGTGCCGGATTGGACGGGCGTGAGCGGCGACGCAGGCGTGTTGAAGGTGAGCACGCTGGGCATGGCGTTCTCCTTTTTCGAGGATGCGGATATCGGGAAAGGGCGGCGCGGTCGCTCAGGTGGGGGCGAGCAACCGCGCCTGGCGCCGCTGGGCGGTTAGCGGCGCTGTCTCGATCAGTTGTATTCGACGGTGAAGAGGCCGTTCGAACCCTGCACGACGGTCGCGCTCGTATAGGGCGTGCCGGTGAAGTTGATCGACGCGGCCGTGGTGGAGACGGTCGTCACGTCGATGACCTCGCCAGCGGCGTAGTTGCCGTCGGCGACATAGAACTGGACCACGGGCGTGACGTTGTAGGTGTCGTTCGGCGCGGCGGCGAAGCTCGCCACGGGCCGCTACCTCGCGCGGATGGATCCGGATGACATCGCCCTGCGACGGGATCGCGCCGCCATTGTCGCTGGCCAGGCCAAAGACGAAGTTGTTCAGCGGCGAGAAGTCGCTGCCGGCGACCACCTGGAACGAACCATTCTGAGCCGAACCCGGGCTGGTCGGCGTCAGGAAGCCCGTCGCCCCCGTGTTAGTGAAATTCACGGTGTCCTTGGTCGCGGTGTTGACCTGCATGACGCCGCCGGAGTCGATGGTGACGCCGGGGCTGAGCGACTCGGCGGGCTGCGACCAGTAGGCGTAGGTGGTCTGGGTGTAGTCGACCTGATCCCAGCCGCCGTTGGTGATGTTCTCGAAGGTGGCCCAGGCGTTGGTGTAGATCGGGGTCGTTCCGCCGTTCGACGTCACGATGGGCGCCTGCATGAACACGACGTAGGACTTGTTGACCAGCGACTGGTTGTAGATGCGGATATTATAGCTCGCCATTTCTCTCTCCCTTGGGTGCGGTGTCGTCGAGAGAGACCGACCGATCGGCTGGTGGGTTCGAGCACGATCGCGGCCCCTTCGACCCCCAGACCATGCTCTAAATATGGTTGTATTTTAAGGCGCGACAACTTGAGGTGAGCGCAAGTGCCGGCGCTGAAACTTGCGCCAGGCTCAAGTGGGCTCGGTCAGTTCCTCAAGCAGGGCCAGCAGGTGAACCAGCGCCCTGCGTCTGACCTTGCGAACAACGCGCAGGAATTCGAATTCCTCCGACGCCAGGCTTTCCGTGGTGTGGGCGTCCATCTCGCCTCGCCCCAGCACCAGCCAGTCAAGGGAGATGTCCAGCACCTCGGAGATGCGCGCGGCGTTCTCCAGCGACATGGGACCGTTCTTGCGCCAGCGGCTGATGGCGCTCTCATGAACGTCGAGATCCAGCGCCAAGGCCATCATCTTGGAGATGCCGCGGCCCTTTATGGCGCGGCTCAACCGATCCCCCCTGGACTCCATCCCCCGGTTCACCCAAAGGGCGGCCCCCGCCAGCCGGCCCATCCCAAGCGAAGTCTGTCACACAACCTATGTCAGTATATGCGATAGATAAAGCCTGCGATTGCATGGCCACCTACACCGCGCGCGCGGGGTGAAACCGGCGCGGACGGTGACGTGTTGCAAGGGTTAGGCGGCCACGACGGCCGGCGGCGAGCCCGCCTTAGTTCATCTTCAGCGACGCGCCGGGCAGGTGCAGCGAGAACTCAGGGATCTCGGCGTCGAACACATCGCCGTCCGCGGTCACCATCTGGTAGCTGCCGCGCATCGCGCCCGAGGGCGTGGGCAGCGGGCAGTTGGAGATGTAGCGGAACGCCTCGCGGGGCCTCAGCTCCGGCTGCTCCCCGACGACGCCCGATCCCTCGACCTCGTTCACGCGGTTGAGGCCATCGGTGATGGTCCAGCGGCGCGAGACCAGGGTGACCGTCTCGCTGCCGTGGTTCTCGATCTCCACCGTGTACGACCACAGGAAGACGCCCTCCTCGGGCGAGGACTCCTCGGCCGCGTAGACCGGGAAGACCCGCACGACGATGTCGCGCGTGCGCGCCTCATAGCTCGCAGCGTCATGGCCGCGGCGACGACGCATCCGCTGCAGCGACGGGGAGGTCTCACGCCTGATCGAGCGCACGGATCACGTCTCGGGTCAGATCGGCCAGGCTTTCCAGCCCCACGGACAGGCGCACGCCGCCCTCGGTCACGCCCAGCGACGGGCGCTCGGCCTCGGGCACCGAGCGGTGGGTGGTGGTCGGCGGGTGGGTGGCCATCGACTTGGCGTCGCCCAGGTTGTTGGAGATGTCGACGATCTCCAGGGCGTTCAGGAACTTGAAGGCCGCCTCGCGCGTGCCCAGGTCCAGCGCGATCACCGTGCCGCCGCCGCTCATCTGCTGCTTGGCGACATTGTGCCCCGGGTGATCGGGCCGGAACGGATAGAGGACCCGCTGAACCTTCTTGTGCTCGGCGATGACGTTGGAGAGCGCGAAGGCGCTGTCGGCCTGGCGGCGCACGCGAAGGTCCAGGGTCTCGAGACCCTTCAGCATCACCCAGGCGTTGAACGGCGACAGGGAGGGGCCCGTGTGGCGCAGGCTGTCGCGGTAGAACTCCTCGTTGATCGCCTCGCTGGTCAGGATCGCCCCGCCCAGCACGCGGCCCTGGCCGTCGATGTGCTTGGTGGCGGAGTAGACCACGACGTCGGCGCCCAGCGTCAGCGGCTGCTGGAAGATCGGCGTGGCGAAGACGTTGTCGACGATGACCTTGGCGCCGACGGCATGAGCCATCTCCGACACGGCGCGAATGTCCGTGATCTCGAGCACCGGGTTTGAGGGCGTCTCGATCAGGACGGCCTTGGTGTTAGGGCGGATCGCCGCTTCCCAGGCCTTGGGATCGGTGGCGTCGACGAACGTGGTCTCGACCCCGAAGCGGGGGAGCCACTCGGAGATGATCCAACGACACGAGCCGAAGAGTGCGCGGCCCGCCACGACATGATCGCCGGCCTTGACCAGGCCCATCAGCGCCGCATGGATCGAGGCCATGCCGGTCGCCTGGGCGCGGCAGACCTCGGCGCCTTCCAGCAGGGCCAGGCGATCCTCGAACATCTTCACGGTCGGATTGTTGAACCGCGAATAGACGAAACCCGGGTCCTCGCCCGAGAAGCGGCGGTCGGCGCCCTCGGCGCTGTCGTAGGTGAAGCCTTGCGTCAGGTAGAGCGCCTCGGCGGTTTCCATGAACTGAGAGCGCGCGATCCCACCGCGGATCAATTTCGTCGCGACATCCCAGTCTTTCGGATCTTCGGCCACCGCCTTGCCTCCTACGCGTAAAACGCGGGCATAAGGAGGGGGAGGGGGCGTTGGGTCAAGCCACAAGACCGCTCTGGCGGCGGAAGAATTGTCACGCTTGGCGCGCCAATTGTCCCGCTCGGGCCAATTCGCGGCGAGCCTTGCGTTTGCGGCCGCGTTTGGCGAGTGTCGCGCCGATGACCGACGCACACTCCGCGGGGATTCTGCCCTGCCAAACGATCGAGGAGCTGATCGCCGAGGAGGCGATCACTTCAGCCACGCCGTTCGACGCCGATCAGGTGCAGCCCGCCAGCCTGGACCTGCGCCTGGGCGCGCGCGCCTGGCGGATCCGCGCCTCGTTCCTTCCCGGCCTGCATCGTCGCGTGCCCGAGCGTCTGAAGGACGTGGCCATGCATGAGCTCGACCTGACCAAGGGCGCGGTGCTGGAAAAGGGCTGCGTCTATATCGCCGAAATTCAGGAGCGTCTGGCGCTGCCGGGCAATGTCTCGGCGCGCGGCAACCCCAAGAGCTCGACCGGACGCGTGGATGTGTTCGTGCGCCTGCTGACCGATCACAGCCGCGCCTTCGACGACGTCGACGCCGGGTACGAGGGGCCGCTCTATCTGGAGATCGCGCCGCAGACCTTCTCGGTGCTCGTGCGCGCCGGTACGCGGCTGAACCAGCTGCGCCTGAAGCGTGGCGAGCCGGCCAAGCTGTCGATCCGCAGCGTCGGCGTCGACCTGACCACCGGCATTGTCGGTTTCCGGGGCCGTCGCCATGCCGGCGTCGTCGACCTGGATCACGAAGACGGTCACGATCCGCGCGACTTCTGGGAGCCGCTGGAGGCGCGCCATGGCGAGCTGCTGCTGGATCCAGGCGAATTCTACATCCTGGCCAGCAAGGACGACATCGAGATCCCGGTGATGGAAGCCGCGGAGATGACGCCGATCGATCCATCGGTCGGTGAGTTCCGCGTCCACTACGCCGGCTTCTTCGATCCAGGCTTCGGCACCGAGGAGGCGCTGGCGCGCGGCTCCAAGGGCGTGCTGGAGGTCC
>CAKZJK010000367.1 GCA_936942565.1 uncultured Caulobacter sp.
AGCGCGAGCCCGGAATCCATAACCACGACTGGCGGTTGCCAAAGCGAGATGCCTCGACAGTCGTCGCCATCATTCCTGCTCGTGGTTATGGATTCCGGGCTCATTCGCGTTCCGCGAATGCCCCGGAATGACGGCGGAGGAACTCATTGGCTCCGCTGCGCTGCGTCCAAGCCCTCAGCTCGCCTTGACGCTCACGATGAACGCGTCGACCTCGCGCTTGAGGGTTTCGGCCTGCTGCGACAGGTCGCCGGCGGCGTCGCGGGCCTCGGTGGCGAGGCGGCCGGTTTCGGATGAGGTCGAGGTGATCTGGGCGATGTGGTTGGAGACGTCGAGGGTGCCGCGGGCGGCTTCCTGGACGCTCTTGGAGATGTCCTGGGTGGCGTTGCGCTGCTGCGAGGTGTCGACCTCGATGCCGGACATGATGGCGCTGATCTCGCTCAAGGTCGTCGAGATGCCGTCGATGGCGCCGCGGGTCTCGGCGGTGATGCCCTGGATGCTGGCGACATGCGCCGAGATCTCGTCGGTCGCCTTGCTGGTCTGGTTGGCGAGGTTCTTGACCTCGGAGGCGACCACCGAGAAGCCCCGGCCCGCCTCGCCGGCGCGCGCGGCCTCGATGGTGGCGTTCAGCGCCAGCAGATTGGTCTGGCCGGCGATGGTCTGGATCAGCGCCATGACCTCGCCGATCTTCTGCGACGCGTGGACCAGCCTGTCGACCATCGCCTCCGTCCGCGTTGCCTGCCCGACCGCGTTCTGAGCGATCGAGGACGACTGCGTCACCTGCTTGGCGATCTCCTGGATCGACGACGACAGCTGCTCGGCCGAAGCCGACACCATCTGCACGTTCTTCGCGGTCTGCTCGGCGGCCGCAGCCACCTTGGAGCTCTGATCGCTGGTGCCGGAGACGATGCTCGACATCGATTGCGCCGACGTCTGCAACTCACCGGCTGCGCTCGCCGTGGTCTGGATCACGCCGCCGATCGAACGCTCGAACTCGTCGGCGATGCGCGCCAGCACCGTGCGGCGCTCCTCGGCGGCCTGCTGCTTGGACTGCTCCTGCTCGGACCTGGCGCGCTCGCTCTCGGCGAGATGATCCTTGAAGATCTGCAGGCTGCGCGCCATGCGTCCGATCTCGTTCTTGCGTCCGGTGTAGGGCACCTCGAACGCCAGATTGCCCTTGGTCAGTTCGTCCATGACCGCGCAGGTCCGATCGAGCGGCGCGACGATGCCGCGACCGAGCCAGAAGGCGACGAGAGCGGCCACGATGAGACCCGCGAGGCCGCCCATGCTGGCCCACAGCGCCCGCTGGTAGACGACCGCATCGATGTCGTCGACATAGACGCCGGCCTGGATCGCCAGCATCTTGTCGCCGCTGCCATAGGCACCGACATAGGACATCTTCGGAAGCTCGATGCCTCCCCCGGCACGCGGCACCTTGTATTCGACGAAGCCGCCGCCGGCGCGCGCCGCGCGCACAATGTCCTGGATCAGCAGCTTGCCGGTGGAATCCTTGAAGTCCCAGCGGTTGACGTTGATGTATTTCGGATTGGCATGGACGTAGGTGACGCCCGCATCGGACGCCGAGATAGTCGTTGTATTGCCCCCAGCGCATTGCGCCGATCGCCGCGAAGGCCTGCTGGCGGGCCTGCTCCGGCGGCATCTTTCCGGCTGTCGCCGCGGCTTCATAGGAGCTCAGGATCTTGACGGCGGAGTCCACGAGGTTGCGGACCATGGTCTGCCGCTCCTCGATGACGGTTCCGCGCATCATCAGGATCTGCATGGCGGAGACGGCGAACAGTGCGATCGACATCACGGCAATGATCGCCGCCAGACGCTGATAGACAGTCAGGTGTCGCATTTTTCTGATTCTCGTGCATGGACTGTATGCACGATACCAAGCTCACATTAATTGTTTGCTATCTCTGCCGACCGATCCCGGACGAACTAATTAGTCTTTGGGTGAACATCCCGTCCGTTTTCGCGAATTTGTGCCGGAAAACAACCAATTGCGGGAGCCGGCGGACGGCGGCGGGCTCCGCCAGACTCGTTGCCATGGACTGCAATGGTCGCTGACTGCGTCCATGCGCTCACCTCCCGCGGCGCGTCGGGCGCCCGAGCTTTGTGCAGCGAACCCCCTCGCTGACCGAGGGTGCAGGGAAGACCAGGCATCGACTGATTCCTGCGGCCCCCGTGCGAAAGGAATGCACGGGGCAGGAACCACAGGCTCAGCCGGACTACCCTTGGGCTCAACCGGTCGTCGCAACACTGGTTCATTTTGTTTTCACCGATGACAGCAAGTCGTCAAGCGCTTCGGCTGGCGTTTTCCAGCCCAGCGTCTTTCTCGGTCGACCGTTGAGAGCCTCCGCCACCGCGGCTATCTCATCGGCGCTGTAGACGCTCAGGTCTTCACCTTTCGGGAAGTATTGCCGCAACAGGCCGTTGGTGTTCTCGTTCGTGCCGCGCTGCCACGGGCTGTGCGGATCGCAGAAGTAGATCTGGATGCCCGTATCGATCTTGAGACGATTGTGCTGAGCCATTTCGGCTCCTCGATCCCAGGTCAGTGAACGGCGCAGTTCTTCAGGCAAGGTAATGATAGTTCGCGCAATCGCATCGCGCACCGCCTCGGCCCCGTGTCCCGAGAGCGATGGCCCGCCTTTGGCGCGAGGACCGTCGCCGTGCCCCGCCAATCGGGGAAGGTGCAGCAGCATTGTAAAGCGTGTCGCGCGTTCGACCAACGTGCCGATCGCCGAACTCTCGCCACCTATGATCAGGTCTCCTTCCCAATGGCCCGGCACCGCCCGGTCTGTCACCTCGGCGGGGCGCTCGCTGATCATGATCTCCGGCGTGACAAAGCTTTTGCCCCGCTTACCCGCGCGTGCCCGGGGGACACGTCGCGCACGTCCTGTTCGCAAGCAAGCCGTCAGTTCACGCCGGAAAGCTCCACGGCCCTGAACGAAAAGGGCTTGATAAATAGCCTCGGGGCTGATGCGCATCGTCTCGTCATCCGGAAAGTCGATCGGCAGGCGCCGGGCAATCTGCTCAGGGCTCCAGGCCTTCTTCCATCGCCGATCTTTGCACGACTCTGATGACCGATGGTCCTTCCGAATAGCACGGCCACGCGCTTGGCTTGGCAGCGCGACCACACCGGAAAGCCGTTCTTCCACATAAGTCCGCAGGGCAACATTCTGCGCAAGCTTCGCCGGTTTGGGACGACGAGCTGATCGATCGGCATGCCACTGAGCGGCCGTCGCCCGATAGGCCATCTTGCCGCCGTGGGTGGCCGCATTGCGATCGAGCTCGCGGGATATGGTCGAAGCGGACCGTCCCAGCCGGCGACCGATCTCCTGCATCGAGTGGCCTTGAATATTGAGAAGCGCGATTTCCTCGCGTTCCGCAAACGAAAGGTACCGCCCCGAGAGTGGCTTTGACGAAGATCTGAAAATCGATGGGGGCATACCGCCTGCCTTCCGGAATAATCTGTATCCGGCGTCAGGGGGCACTCCGGCTTCAAGAGCAGCATCTTCGCTGCTCAACCCTCTCGCAATCGCCCGCCAAAATCTCTCCTGTTCAGTCCGACCAGCAACCGGCGGACGTCCCGCTGAGCCCACCGGCACCCGCGTCGATCGCTTCCTTCGAATGGCCATCGCAACCTCCTAATTCAGGAGTGTTGCGACGATCGATTGAATCCACCCACCCGGCCTTCCCTGCGCGACGGTCTTCACGCTTATACGCAGTCTGCCTGGTGCGCCGGGCTTGTTGGCCACCATGCGCACAATGCGCTTTCGCACATTGTGCGGGACACCAGCGTCGGGGTGTCAGCACGCTGCGACTTCACGTCCGCAACAAAGCCGTTCGTCCGCGCACCCGAAAGCACGCTGCGGCTCCATCGCGGCCATCGCCTCCCCGCCTCGCGTGTCGTGACGATCGCGCGCAACGCCCCTTTGCTTGAGGCGGGATGCGCATAGACAACCACGATTTCCGAAAAAGTGCAAGAGATTTATTTTTTTCAGAATCACCCCCCCCTCAGCCACCAAGCGTTTTTTTTCAACTCGCTGGTCCGATTTTGCTCTCCGAAGCAACTCCCGCACCTTTGGCGGACGGGCGTCCTTCGCGTTTGCTCCAGCGACCTGACGAGGCGCGATGACATCGATCTTCGTGTCCGGCGCCGCAACGGGCTCATGGCCTCGTCGGTCAAGGGAGTGCTCCTGTCTTGCGGGAAGGTTGCAACCCCCTCATCTCAAGACAGGACGCCTCGTTGCGCTATCCTCTCAGCCGTGATGCCCGCTGTCGCGGCCTACCGCGCGAGCGGTTTGGTCCGGTGGCCCATCTCTCACCTGGCCACCGACGCCGGTTACGTCCGGTTCTCGGAGTGGCGGCAAACGCCGCCCGCCGGGAGGTCTTTCAGGCAGCCGTCACGATTGAGGCGAGCGGCAGGTCCATCGAATAGACGAAGCCGGACGGCTCGTAGGCCAGTCGCACCTGGCCATTCAATTGTTGACCGAGCGACTCCATCATGCGCGTCCCGAAGCTGCGCCGCGTTGGCGTCTGAACGGGAGGACCGCCTTGTTCGATCCACGTCAGGCGCAACCTTTGTGTTTGGTCGTCTGCCGTCCACGCGACGTCGACACGGCCGGACGGTAATGAGAGCGCGCCAAATTTCGTGGTGTTTGTGCAAAGCTCGTTGAACGTCATCGCAAGTGCGATGACCGCGCCCGAGTTAATCTTGATATCAGGACCGTTGAAGTAAAATCGTCTGGCTCCCAGGTTATCATAAGGTGCAGTTGCCCCACTCAGGATATGGGTGAGGCTCGCACTCGACCAGCTGACCTGCATCAGCAGATCGTGGGCGCGTCCAAGCGCGAGGATCCTGCCCTCCATGGCCGCCTGTCCATGCTCGATACTCGTCGCGGTT
>CAKZJK010000368.1 GCA_936942565.1 uncultured Caulobacter sp.
CGGTCGGGATAGGCGAAGAAGGCCACCGGCCGTTGGGTCGCGACCAGAACCATCAGGTCGACGCCGTCGAGGTCCTTCAGCGCCTGCTCGGCGAAATAGGGCAGCTTGTCTGGCCGGAACCTTCCCTCGCCCCGCGCCTGACGGGCGGTGAAGGTGTCGGTCAGCACGCGCAACCCGTGGGCGGCCAGACGTCCCGCGGCGGCCAGGGCGGCCTCGCCGCAGGCGCCCGAGCCCAGCAGCAGCACCGGCTTCTTGGCGACGCCCAGGGCCTTGGCCACGGCCTCGACGGCGGCGGGGTCCGGCGCGGCGAAGGCGGGCGGCGTCACGACCGGTCCCTTCACGGTCGCCGCGTTCCAGGCCGCGTCGGCGGGCAGGATCAGGCAGGCGTTCCCGCCCGGCGCGCCGTGACTGGCGATGATGGCCTCGGCGGCCAGCGGCCCGACGCTGTCGGCGGTCTCGGCCGACTTGACCCAGACCGAGTTGGGCGCGGCCAGGGCGGCGATGTCGCTGTTCAGCGGCGCGTCGAAGCCCCGGTGATAGGTGGCGTGGTCGCCGATGACATTGACCACCGGCGTGAAGGCGCGGCGGGCGTTGTGCAGGTTGGCCGCGCCGTTGGCGTAGCCGGGGCCCAGGTGCAGCAGGGTGCAGGCGGGCTTGCCGGCCATGCGCCCATAGCCGTCCGCCGCCCCGGTCGCCACGCCCTCGAAGAGGCATAGCACCGAGCGCATGCGCGGCTCGCGGTCCAGGGCCGCGACGAACTGCATCTCGCTGGTGCCGGGGTTGGCGAAGCAGGCGGTGACGCCGTTGTCGGCCAAGGTGGTGATCAGGGCGTCCGCGCCGTTCATGGTCTTCTCCGTACCGTCGCCCATCCTTCCGACATTTCCGCCAAGTCAGGCAACAGGATTGCGCGACCAAGCCACGCCGAGGCATCGTGGTTCCCGCGAGCATCGCCGACAGGGCGAGCCGTGCTTGGGGGGACCGGACATGTCGCAGGCCACGATGGCCCGTTGGGCGCTGATCGCGTCGATCATCGGCGGCGTCAGCTATATCGCCAGCTGGAATTTGCATCTTTCGATGCCGGCCGAGGTCGTCTGGAAAGGCGCGGGCGTCGGCCTGCTGGCGGTTTATGCCGGCTTGAAGGCGCGCTCGACGGACGGCTGGCTGTTGGCGGCGGTAATGGCGCTGGGCGCGCTGGGCGACGTGTTGCTGGTGACGTCGGGCCTGACGATCGGCGCTCTCGCTTTCCTGGCCGGACATCTGACGGCGATCGCGCTCTACGTCCGCAACCGGCGAAAGGCCTCTACCCCGTCCTTGCTGGCCGCCGCGGCCTTCATTCCCGTGGTCGTCGGGATCGCCTTCCACCTGCCCGCCGATCGGGCCGGCGCGCCGGGCGTGGCGCTGTACGCCACCGGCCTCTCGGCGATGGCGGCCTCGGCCTGGCTGAGCCGGTTTCCGCGCGAGCGCGTGGCGCTGGGCACCCTGATGTTCGTGGTCTCCGACCTCCTGATCTTCGCGCGAGGTGGCCTCTTGCCAGAGAGCTTCGCGACCGGCCTGGCGGTGTGGGGGCTGTACTACGCCGGCCAGCTGCTGATTTGCGTGGGCGTCTCCCGCGCCCTCGAGCCTAGAAGCGCATGACGCCGTCATCCGGCGCCTCGGCGAACAGCCGCTCCAGCTCGGTCGGCCGGCGCTCGCGGGCCAGGGCCTGGTTGATATAGCCCTTGTCGGTCAGCTCGCCGCTGGCCGCGTTGGGCGCGCCGTCGAGCACCAGCGCGCGGGCGATACGGCCCGTGCCACCCTTGGCCTGCTGGTTGTAGGCCGCCAGCCGCTCGGCGATCGCCGCCCTAACGGCCGCGTCGTCGCCCAGCCGCTCGCAGGTCTTGGCGTCGAGGAACAGCATCAGGCCGATCCCTTCCCGCCCCTCGCCGCAGACGATGGCGTCGGAAACAAGGCCCCCGAGCGCCGAGACCGCCGCCACTCGCAGCGCCCCGGCCGCCACGAAGGCGCCGCTGGCCAGCTTGAAGTTCTCGACGAGACGCCCGTCGAAGACGAGGCCCGCGGAGGGATCTTGCGGGTCGGCCAGCCGGGCGGCGTCGCCCAGGCGATAGAAGCCGTCCTCGTCGAAGGCCTGCTCGGTCGCTTCCGGCTGGTCGAGATAGCCCGGCGAGACCTGCGGCCCCTTCACCCGGATCTCGAACTTGCCGCCCTCGCCCCCTGTCACCCCATCTGGGGGCGCCAGCTTCACCGTCGTGCCCGGCGTCGGCAGGCCCACCATCCCGGAGCGAGCGTTCAGCCAGTGGATGTTACAGGCGGTGGGGCCGGTCTCGGTGGCGCCGTAACCGGCCGCGAAGGTGATCCGTTCACCGACGGTCTTCACGGCCACGGCCTGCACGCGGTCGAGGATCGACTGGGCCATCGACGCGCCGCCGTACTGCAGCACCCGGACCTTTTCGAAGAACTTGGCGGCGAGGGTCTCGTCACGCTCCAGCTCGCCCACCAGCATGGCCCAGCCGGCCGGCACCATGTTGTGATAGGTCGTGGCCACCTCGCGTAGGTTCCGCACCGTCTCCTCGAAGCGGGCCGAGACCGGCTGACCGGCGTCGATATACAGCGTCCCGCCCCGGTGCAGCACCATGTGCAGGATGGCGTTGGCGCCCAGGCTATGGCTCCAGGGCGCGGAATTGACCAGCACCGGCGGCTCGGGATCGGTGTAGCAGGCTTCGATCTGGGCGGCGTTCAAAGCGATGTTGGCGTGGGTGCAGACCACCGCCTTGGGCTTGCCGGTCGAGCCCGAGGTCAGCAGCAGCTTGGCGATGTCGTCGGGCTCGGCGACGGGGCCGCGCGGCGCGCTGTTCAGCAGGTCGGCGAAGGCGATGTCGCCGGGGCGCGCGTCGCGGCTGACGATCGTCGGCAGGCCAGCCAGGAACGGCGCGGCCAGGGCCTCGCCGAAGGCCTCGGCATCGTCGGCGTAGACGGCGGCCGGCTTCAGCCGCTCGACGGCGTGCGCAAGGCGCGTCAGGTCCGCGCCCTTCAAGCCGTATTGGGGCGAGACCGGCGCGGCGGGCGCGCCCAGACTCATGGCGGCGTAGGCGATCAGGGCGTGGTCGATCCCATTGCGCGCCAGGATCAACAGCGGCTGGCCGCTGCCCAGCCCCAGCGCCGCCAGGCCGCCGGTCAAGGCTTCGATCCTGGCCTTGGCTTCGGCGTAGGTGATGGTCCGCCAGCCCTCCGCGCCGGGAATTCGCTCGGCCAGCCAGACTCTGTCGGGCGCCTCGGCCGCCCAGCGCGCGAGGGGCTCGGTCGTGGTGCGCACCGCGTCCGAATAGGGGGTGGGATTGCGCAGGATCAGCGTCTCGCCGCGCT
Organism: uncultured Caulobacter sp.; assembly: GCA_936942565.1. Lineage (GTDB taxonomy): Bacteria > Pseudomonadota > Alphaproteobacteria > Caulobacterales > Caulobacteraceae > Caulobacter. The sequence continues at coordinate 3,361 of CAKZJK010000368.1, forward strand.
TCTCGACCTCCAGGGCGCGGGGCGCGTAACGGGCGTCGCGGAAAGGGGCGGTGTCGGGAGCGCTCATGCCGTCAGTTATGTCGCGGGCCATACGACTGTTCAATTGCTGGAAGTCACGGCGGCGCTTCCGCCAAGCCGACGGCGCCAACTCAACCTCAGGTACAATTTATTCTAGAAACTCTCATTTTTACCCTTTTTAATTGTATAGCCCCGTCACCGCGCGTATAAGGCGATGGGTTGCCAAATACATAAGACCTTCCGAATTCACTCGATGAAACGGCGACCTCAGCCAAGGAGGAAGAGTTATGAGCAACTATATCGACATCGAGATCGTCATCGACACGGTCTCTCTTCTGAACAATATCAAAAATCCCAGCCAGGATTACGCCAATCCGACGGGCATCGACCACACGACCTATTCCTACATGATCGCCCAGACCGTTTATGTGAATAGTGGCCAAGCCACGGGGGATCTGAGTATTAAGGCGCTCGTGAACGACACCATTCGCTGGCGGTCGCTCTCGCTGTCCGGCAATTCGGGCCAAAGCGCCGTCATCTACGACATGCCGCAGTTCGCCGGCCAGGTGGTCACCAGCCCGATCTTCGCCATCGAGTCCCAGCCCTACGTGCCGCTTCCGACCCTGGTCAACGGCTACAACACCAAGCCGCCGACCTTCACCACGGTCACCGGCTCGGACTACTTCCTCCAGGCGACCGTGACGACCCACGGAACGGAGCAATACAAGGTTCTGTTCTACGTGACGGTCCAGGATCCCAGCACCGGCAAGCCCGTGATCGCGGGCTACTTCTCCTGGGACCCCACGATCACCGTCGCCTGATCAAACGAGGGATCGCGTCCCCCGGCGCGATCCCTTCGGCGGCCTCGCCTTCTCGGCGGCGCCCCGTGGGGGAACACAGCATGCCCGCCTCTACCCATCTTCCCAGCCCGACCTACGTCAATGTCATTGTCGACACCGAGGGTCTTCTCGCCGCCTATCCATCGCCCAGCGCGGACTCCCAGGCGCCCACGCTCGTCGACGACGCGTTCTGCTACCTGATCGGGCCACCCGCTCGGACCCAGGGCCAGGCCACGGCCCATCTCTACATCGCGGTCCCGTCGGACGCCGACGCCGCGCAAGAGCGCCTCAAGGGCGGTCTCGCGGGGGTTCAGTGGCGCTGCTTCTCGTTGTCGGGCAACACCGACCAGAGCGCGGTCCTCTACGGCGTCACGCCGATCAAGCTGAAACTGGTCGCGACGCGCGCGCGCGCTCTGGAAACCTGTCGGCCCAGCCCCGTCCTGGTCGGCGCCCAAAACACCGCGCCCCCGACCTTCGACAGCGGCCTAGAGCCCGACTACTTCATCGAGACGGTCTGGAGGCCCAAGGGCGTGACCCGTTTCGACATCCAGTTCTATGTGACGCGGAGTGATCCCGAGACCGGCCAACTCGACACGGTCGGCTATTTCCGCTGGGCGTCCGAGATCGCGATCCGACCCGCCTAGGGCCAGCCGGGATTGGCTAACGCCGTCGAAGCTCGACGCCAGATCATCGACTTGGGCTTAGCGGAGAGGTTTGGCCGCCCACGGTTGGACCCGGCGCGCTAGGCGATGTCCTCGTCCTTCTTCCGCTTGCCGACCTTCAGGATCACCTTGTCGATCCGGGAGCCGTCCATGTCGACGATCTCGAGGTCGAAGCCGCCGATGGCGACGTGCTCGCCTTCGGCCGGGATCCGGCCCAGGCGGTCGAGGACCAGGCCGGCCACGGTGTGGTAGCCGCCGTCGGCCTCGAAGTTCTCGCCCAGGTGATCGTTCAGCTCCTGGATGTCGAGGCGAGCGTCGATCAGCCAGCTGCCGTCGTCGCGGCGGATGATGCGGGTCTCGTCGTCGTCATGGTCCTCGGGGAAGTCGCCCGCGATCATCTCCAGAAGGTCCAGCGGTGTGATCGCGCCCTGCAGCGAGCCGAACTCGTCCACGACCAGGGCCATGTGCAGGCTGGTCTGCTTGAAGACCGCCAAGGCCTTCAGCAGCGACATGGTCTCGGGTATGGCGACCGGCTGCTGGACGTGAGCCTTCAGATCCAGCGGGCCGTCGGACAGGCAGGCGTCCAGCAGGTCCTTCTTGAGGACGACGCCGATGTCGCCGTCCAAATCATCCTCGGTGGCGACCAGGATGCGCGAATGGGCGCTGGCGCGGATTTCCTTCAGCACGGTCTCGTTGTCATCCGCCAGCGACACCCAGAAGAGGTCGCGGCGCGGGGTCATGGCCACGCGGACCGGACGGTCGCCCAGGCGCAGAACCTCGTTGATCATCGCCCGCTCCTCGGGCTCGATCAGGCCGGCGTCGGCGCCTTCGGCCAGCACCGTCTCGACCTCCTCGGAGGTGATGCCGTTGTTGCGCTCGTCTCGCACGCCCATCAGGCGCAGGACGCCGGCCGTGGAGACGGTCAGCAAGGTGACGAACGGGCGCAGCACCGTGGCCATCACGGCCAGGAACGGCGACATGCGTCGGGCGATGGCGTCGGGGAAGATCAGAGCCAGGCGCTTGGGCACCAGCTCGCCCAGGATCACCGACACATAGGTCAGGCCGATGACCACGATCGTCGTGGCGATCGCCTCGGAATATTTGGCGGTGACCGGGAAGCCTTCGAGCCAATGGTCCAGGGCCCCGGCGATCGTGGCCTGGCCGTAGGCGCCGGCGAAGATGCCGATCAGGGTGATGCCAACCTGGACGGCGGACAGGAACCGGGTGGGATGCTCGGCCATGTCGAGGGCCAGCTTGGCCCCCTTGTCGCCTCGCTCGGCGAAGCCTTGCAGGCGGGCCTTGCGGGCCGAGACGACGGCCAGTTCGGACATGGCGAAAACCCCGTTCAGCAGAACGAGGAGGAAGACGACGGCGAGCGCGACGAGGATCATGGCCCTTCAGGGTCAGTGACTTTGGGGGTCGGGGACGCGTCGCCGGACGGCGACCGCGGCGGGGCGTGGGGAGCGGCCCGGCCCGGTCACTATACAAAGAAAAACGCCGTGGCCCATAGGACCACGGCGTTCGCGCTCGCGTGAAACCGAAAGGCGCCCGAAACCTGTCCGTCTCGAACAGGGTCCGCTTCCAAGCATTCGAGCTTGGCCAGCACCGAAGCCGGCGGCCACTTTCGGCCGCCAAGCTCCGATTAGGCGGCCGGACGGCCCATCACGGTCTTGTTGTTCACGACGCCCTTTTGAGCGTCGTGCTGGCCGGGGGGCAGCGGGATCAGGCCGCGGCCTTGCAGGTAGCCGCCGCGACCGCTGGCCGCGTCCGAGGTGAACTCCTTCAGGAATTCCTCGAGGCCGGGCGTCACGCCGATGTTGGCCTTCTTCACGTAGATGAAGAGGGTGCGCGACAGCGGGTACGAACCGTCCGAGATGGTCTGGGCCGAGGGACGCACGCCGTTGACCGAGGCGCCCTTGATCTTGTCCATGTTCTCTTCGAGGTAGGACCAGCCGAAGACGCCCAGCGAGCCCGGGGTCTTGGTCAGGGTGCCGACGATGGCGTTGTCGTTTTCGCCGGCGTCGATCCAGCCGTCACCGCGCAGCGGGTCGACCAGGCCCTTGAACTTCTTCTCGTTGTCCGAGCGGATGGCGTCCAGGGTCGGATACTTGCGGGCGCCGGCCTCGATGGCCAGTTCGACGAAGGCGTCGCGGGTGCCCGAGGTCGGCGGCGGACCGTAGACCTGGATGCGGTTGCCCGGCAGGCCGCCGGCCACGTCGTCCCAGTTCTTGTTCGGGTTGGCGACGAACTGGCCGTTCTTCAGGACCGTCTTGGAGAGACCCATGTAGAGGTTCTCGGTCTTGAAGTTGTAGTCGGCGCCGTCCTTGTCGGTGGCGATCACGATGCCGTCGAAGCCGATCTTGATCTGGATGATGTCCTTGATGCCCTTCGCCGCGCAGGCGTCGAACTCGGACTTCTTCATCGGACGCGAGGCGTTGGCGATGTCGGGGAAGCCTTCGCCCGTGCCCGAGCAGAACAGCTTGATGCCGCCGCCGGTGCCGAGGCTTTCGACCTTCGGAGCCTTCTTGCCGGACTTCTTGGCGAAGTTCTCGGCGGTGCGGGTGGCGAACGGGAACACGGTCGAGGAGCCGGCGGCCCAGACGTAGTCGCGGGCGGCGTGGGCGGGAGCGGCGGCCAGGCCCGAGAGGGCCACGGCGGCGGCCGCGCAGGACAGAAGCTTCTTCATGACGAACTCCTAGAGGAGAGGGGAGCGGGCGGACCGCCGCGCGGCCCGCCCAGAAAGTTGGCGACGCTTAGAAGTCGAGCTGGGCGCGCAGCTGGAACTGCTTCAGGTCGAAGTCTTGGTTCGGGCCGTAGTTGTCGACCTTGCCGTCGGTGTAGTTGGCCATGAACCGGACGTAGGACGTCGGGTAGTAGTTCACGCCCAGGGTCCAACCGGTGTACTCGCCGGCTTGCGACGTGGCGGGCTTCACCTTCAGGGTCTTGTAGGCGTCCGTCGTGTCGGCCAGGTCGTAGCGAACGGCCAGTTCGACGCCGCCGAAGCCGCCGGCCGTGACCGGGTTCAGGATCTTCGGACGCTTGAACTCGCCGGCGGCCGCGTCGTAGTTGCGGGTCTCGCCCGTCGGCCAGAAGCTGACGAAGGCGTAGCCGACCTTGATCGTCGGATCATCGCCCGCCGTGCCGGCGCGGGTCACGTCGATGCTCGAATATTCGGCCTGGACCGACAGCGGACCATGGACCCAGGCGCCTTCGACGGCGATGGTCTTGTCACGGTTGCCGATGCCGCCCGTCGTGTAGAACGTGGCGTTGCTGTAGGCGGTGTTGGTGCGGCCCGTATAGGCGAAGGCGCTTTCGTCGCCGCGGTTGCGGTAACGGTACGACACCGCCAGGTGCAGCTTGTCGGCGTCGGTGTTCAGCAGCGCGTAGTGGCCGCGCGCCGTGATCGTCAGACGCTCCTTGGAGTCGGCGCTGGCGTTGGCCACGTCGGTGCTGTTGAGGCTGGCGCCCTGGACGCCCAGCGACATCGAGTAGTTGTAGCCGCTGTACTTGCCGACCACGCCCAGCAGATAGCTGTCGACGCCGAAGTCGCCGTACGGACCGCGGTCCATGAAGGTCGTGAAGCGGGTCGAGGTCAGGTTCTCGAGGCCGGCGACCTTGACATTGCCGAACAGGATCGAGACCGGCTCGCTGGGCTTGTATTCGATGACCGCGTCATCCCAGCCCCAGGAGCCGCCGTTCACCGCGCCGCCTTCCAGCTTGTAGGCGAAGTAGCTGTTCAGCTTGCCTTCGACGCCGAGGAAGGCCTGACGGCCGCGGGCGTTGCTGGTCTTGAAATCGCCGCCCGGACCGTCGCGGTCGACGTCCTGGCCGACGTAGTCGAACAGGATCCGACCGCGGACCTTGAACGAGGTGTCGTCGTTGCTGAACTGCGGAGCGCCGCTCCACTTGTAGCTCATGTCTTGGGCCTGGGCGGTGGCGCCCATGCCGATCGCGAGCGCGACGGCCAGCGCCGAACCGGCGACCAGCGAGGTCTTGATGCTCATTTGAGAATTCCCCTTGAAAGGCGCCCCTGTCCTCTCACCCGTCTCGAGGTGGATCAGGTTGACGCCGGGCTTACCGGGGGTCCGTGACGCTTCCGCCACCGATTTGTGACAGCCGAGCGACAAGTGTTTTCAAGGCCTTAAGCTGTGGCGTTCCGGCAACAAGGCGCGAGCGGAAACGTCCGTTCACCGACGGCCGGCGGCGAGCGGCGCGCGACATCCATAAAAGCTGTCATCCCGGGCGGAGCGAAGCGCAGACCCGGGACCTCGGAAAGCCTGGCGCTTCCGACGGTCCCGGCTCGGCGCGCTGCGCGCTTGGCCGGGATGACAGTTTTACGGACTACAGAAGCCGCGTGCGGATGATCTGCGACAGGAGGTCGATCATCGACACCGCCACGACGATGACCAGCACGATGCAGCCGGTCTGGTCGAACTGGAAGGCGTTGATCGAGTCGAACAGAATCTGGCCGATGCCGCCCGCGCCGATGATGCCCAGCACCGTGGCCGCGCGGCTCGACGATTCGAAGCGGTAGAGGGCGTAGCTGGTCCAGAGCGGGGCCACCTGCGGGATCACCCCCCAGACGATCTCCTGCAGCTTCACCGCGCCGGTGGCGCGCACGCCCTCGACCGGCCCCTTGTCGATCGACTCGACCGCCTCGGCGAACAGCTTGGCCAGCACGCCGCCGGTGTTGAACATGATCGACATGACGCCCGCGAAGGGCCCCAGGCCCACCGCGGTGATGAAGATCAGCGCCACCACGAGGTCGGGGATCGAGCGGATCAGATCCAGCACCCGGCGCACCGGCTGCTGGATCCACACCGGCGCGATGTTGCGCGCGCCCAGGAGGCCCAGCGGGATGGCCACGATGATCGCGAGAGCCGTGCCCCACAGCGCCATCTGGATGGTCTGCCACATCTTGCCGATGAACAGGGCCCAATCCATCGACAGGAACAGCGCCGGATCGGTGAACGGCTTGAAGAACAGTTTGGCGAAGTTCCCCGTCCGCTCGGTGTCGGTGAACAGCTGCGGGAACTTGTCGATCTCGGCCGGCTTGAAGCTGACGATCAGCAGCAGGATCACCCCGCCCCAGAGCAGGCTGTCGAAGGCCAGGGCCGAGGTCGAGCGCTTGGGCGGCGCCGGTATTGTCGCGTCGCTCATGATGTCGGGCCTCAGTTCGCGGGAGTCGAGGCCAGGCCGGCCTTGCCTTCGGCGGCGACCCGTTCGGACTTGATTTGGTCCAGCGACTTTTGGGCGGCGGCGATCTTGGCCTGGTCGCCGGCCTCGCGGGCTAGGCCCAGCTGCTCGGTGGCCTCCATCTCGCGCACGACCAGCAGGTGCGAGTCGTCGGCCGGCTTGAAGCCGCCGATGCTGAGTTTCTTCAGGTAGCCGCGCTGCTGCGCGGCCTCCGGCGTGTCGCCCTGCGCGTAGGTCAGGAAGAACTGGCGCAGCTTTTCCTTGATCGCCGGGTCGAGATCCTTGCGCCAGACGATCGGGTCTTCCGGCAGGGTCGGCGATTGCCAGATGATCCGGACCTTGTCGGTGACCCCCTCGCCGCGCGCCTTGGAGAGGCCAATGGCGGTCGAGTTGTTGGTCGCCGCGTCCAGCTTGCCGTTGGCCACGGCGAACAGGTTCGCCTGGTGGTTGGCGCTGATCACGGTCTTGAAGCACTCTTCGGGCTTCTTGTTGGCCGGGATGAAGACGTAGGTCATCGGCGCCAGGGTGCCCGAGGTCGACTTCTTGTCACCAATGCCGAAGTTCAGCGACTTGTCGCACTTCAGCAGGTCCTGGACCAACTGGATCTTGCTGTCGGCCGGCACGATGATGACCGAGCGATAGCCGTCGGTGCCCGACGGGTCGAAGGTGCGAGCGAAGACCTCGCCGTTCGAGCGGCGCACCGCTTCCAGGCCCGACTGGTTCGAGAACCAGCCCAGATCCGTCTGCTTGGCGCCCATGGCCACGATCAGCGACGAATAGTTCGACGAGAAGAACGGCTTCACCTTGAGGCCGGTCTGCTTCTCCATGTCGGCCAGGATGGGCTTCCAGTAGCTTTCCATGTTCTGGGCGGACTCGGTCGACAGGATCGAGAAGGTGATGGTGTCCTTCGCGGCGGGCGTCTGCGGAGCCTTGCCGCACGAGGCGAGCGCCAAGGCCGACAGGCCCAGGGCCGAGACTTTGGCGGCGATCGCGAGGGCCGAACGACGATTGATCATTGCGGGGCTCCTTCCCAGAACACGTCCTCGAATTCCGGGCCGTAGATATCGATGAGTTTTTCGCGGTTCAGACCGGACGCGGGTCCGTCATAGACCTTATGCCCGGCTTTGAGGGCCACGACCCGGTCGCAATAGCGCAGGGCGTAGTCAACCTGGTGCAGGGTTACGACAACGGTCAGTCCGTCGGCTTGATTGAGATCACGCAGGATCTCCATGACCTTGCGCGCCGAGACCGGGTCGAGCGAGGCGACAGGCTCGTCGGCCAGGATGATCTTGGCCTTCTGGACGAGCGCGCGGGCGATGGCGCCGCGCTGCTGCTGTCCGCCCGACAAGGTATTGGCGCGCTGGGCGGCGTAGTCGGCGACGCCCACGCGGGCCAACGCGGCCATGGCGGCCTCCCGCGTCTCCTTGGGCCAGGCCCCGAACAGGCCGCGGATCACGGGAATGCGTCCCAGCGAGCCGAGGGCCACATTGCTGAACAACGACAGTCGCCCCACGAGGTTGAACTGCTGGGCGATGAAGCCTATGCGGATGCGCGCCTTGCGCACCTCGCTCGAGACCTTGCCCTTGGCCTGGACCGCCCCGCCGAAAGCGGTGATGACGCCCTCGCCTTCATCAATGGTCTGCAGACCATCGATCGACCGCAGAAGGGTGGATTTGCCCGAGCCCGACGGGCCGATGAGCGCGATCATCTCGCCCCGAGCCACGTCGAGGGAGACGGCGTCCAGCGCGCGACGAGACCCGAAGGTTTTCGAGGCGGCGCGGATCGAGAGAACTGGGTCCGACGTCATGGTCGGGGCGAATCCTTAACGTGGTTTCACGACTTGTGGAATGCGATCACCGGTTTGGGGCAGGTTCGCAATGGATTTGTGACAAGCCAGGACCCTAATCGCGTTCGAACGGACCAGCGCTCCGCGATGGGCCGTCCTAATTTCCGAACCCGGAGCGCTTTTGAACCGCGAATCCGCTCGGTCGCCCGGGCCACGCGCCCCGGTGGAACAATTCGCCTCGAAACGGAGCCGCGAAAGGGTCTTTACATCCCGGATCAATGCCCCTATTTCGCACGGCTCCGGCGGACCCGAAGTCCTCTAAACGCTGCTAACGCCGGCCTGGGTTTAACTTCCAACAGGGGGTTACGTGAATTGCGCACGTACCATTCGCCCCTGGACCTGGTCCGTGAGCGGTCACCGGAACGTCCCGTCGCACTCGTGCGGCCTGACGCGGTTTCCGTAGCTGCGCGCTGGTTCCAGTCCGAATTTAAAGGCGACGTCTTCTACGCGGTGAAGGCCAATCCTTCGCCGTGGGTGATCCGTGAGCTGGCGCAAGCCGGCGTGCGGTCCTTCGACGTCGCGTCGCTGAACGAAGTCGAACTCGTGGCCGCCGAGGCCCCGGGCTCGCGCATGGCCTTCATGCACCCGGTCAAGAGCCGGGCGGCGATCGCCGCCGCCTATTTCGACCACGGCGTGAAGACCTTCTCGTTCGACACCCACGAAGAACTCGCCAAGATCCTGGACGCCACGGGCCAGGCCAAGGACCTCAACCTGATCGTCCGCATGGGCGTGCAGGCGGACGGCGCGGCCTACAGCCTGTCGGGCAAGTTCGGCGTCGAGAGCCACAATGCTCCGGCCCTGCTGCTGGCCGCCCGTCGCGCCACCCAGGACCTGATGGGCGTCAGCTTCCACGTCGGCAGCCAGTGCATGCGCCCCACGGCGTTCCAGGCGGCGATGGCCCAGGCCTCGCGGGCTCTGGTTCGCGCGGGCGTGCTGGCCGATGTCGTCGACGTCGGCGGCGGCTTCCCGTCGATCTATCCGGGCATGGTCCCGCCGGATCTCTCCGAGTACCTGGCGGCCATCGACCGCGGCTTCGCCGAGATGATGGTCCACGAGACCACCGAGCTCTGGTGCGAGCCGGGCCGCGCGCTGGTGGCCGAGGCCTCGTCGCTGCTGGTCAAGGTCGAGCTGAAGAAGGGCGACGCGCTCTATCTGAACGACGGGTCCTATGGCTCGCTGTTCGACGCCGCGCACATGAAGTGGCCCTTCCCGGTGAAGCTGTACCGCAAGAACGGCGAAGTCGTGGAAGAAGGCCTCAAGCCCTTCCGCTTCTATGGCCCGACCTGCGACAGCGTCGACCACATGCCTGGTCCCTTCTACCTGCCGGAAAGCGTCGACGAGGGCGACTACATCGAGATCGGCATGCTGGGCGCCTATGGCGTCGCGATGAACACCCGCTTCAACGGTTTCGGCGAGACCGACACCGCGGAGGTTCAGGACGCGCCGATGGCCTCGATGTACGGCCTGGCCAAGCGCTCGATCCCGGCGGTCCGCCAGGAGAACGAAGAGCGCAAGATCGTCCGCTTCTCGCGCCCCAAGGGCGCGGCCGGCAAGCGCAAGCGCCGTCGCTAAATCGACGTGGTTCGCCAGTAGATCGTTTCTGAGTTAAACCGCGCGCGCCTCCGATGTCGTCCGACGTCGGGGGCCACCGGGTTTTCCTTCGAAAGAAGGAAAACCCGGCGCCAGTCTAGTAAGAGCGTGACAACCGCCGAAACCGGCTTCCACTTTCGGCTGTCACGCTCTCCGCTTTTCCCGCTTTCGTCGGTCGCTCCGTCCCGGCGAAGGTCCAGTTCCAACGACGGGCGTCCAAAGTCAGGGAAACCGAAGCGATGAACGCTCCCGTTCCGAACACCAAGGCCGAACTCCTCCAAAAGGTCGTCGAGCACGTCGATATCACCTCGTACGACGCCCGCCCGATCATCGACTCCATGCGCAAGATGTCGTTCAGCTCGCGCGACACCGCCCGCGCGGCCGACATCTTCAACATGGCCCTGGCCGACAAGGGCTGCTCGACCTGGCTGATCCTGGCCGGTTCGACCTCGGCCGGCGGCTGCATGCACGTCTACCGCGACATGGTGAAGAACGGCATGATCGACGCCGTGGTCGCCACCGGCGCCAGCATCGTCGACATGGACTTCTTCGAGGCCCTCGGCTTCAAGCACTACCAGGCCGCGGGCCCGGTCGACGACAACGTCCTGCGCGACAACTACATCGACCGCATCTACGATACCTACATCGACGAAGAAGAGCTGCAGGCCTGCGACCACACGATCCTGGAGATCTGCAACAAGCTCGAGCCGCGCGGCTATTCCTCGCGCGAGTTCATCTGGGAGATGGGCAAGTGGTTGGCGGAAGGTAACGCCAAGAAGCAAGGCTCGCTGATCCAGACCTGCTACGAGGAAGGCGTGCCGATCTTCTGCCCGGCCTTCGTCGACAGCTCGGCCGGTTTCGGTCTGGTCAAGCACCAGAAGGAAAAGCTGGCCGCCAAGCAGCCCTACCTGATGATCGACGCGGTCGCCGACTTCCGTGAACTGACGGACGTCAAGATCGCGGCCGGCACCACGGGCCTGTTCATGGTCGGCGGCGGCGTGCCGAAGAACTTCGCCCAGGACACCGTCGTCTGCGCCGAGATCCTCGGCGTCGAGGCCGACATGCACAAGTACGCCATCCAGATCACGGTCGCCGACGTGCGTGACGGCGCCTGCTCGTCCTCGACGCTGAAGGAAGCCGCGTCGTGGGGCAAGGTCTCGACCACCTACGAGCAGATGGTGTTCGCCGAAGCCACCACGGTGGTTCCGCTGATCGCCTCGGACGCCTACTGGCGCAAGGCCTGGGAAGGCCGCGAAAAGCCGCGCTGGAACAAGCTGTTCGGCAAGTAAGCTTGATCAGGCTTCACTGAAAATGCAGGGTCCCCGGAAGCGATTCCGGGGACCTTTTTCATGCGCGCATCTTGGCTGGCCGGCCTCGCCCTCCTGGCTCTTTCGGGCTGCGCCACGCTGAGCGGCGACGCCGCGACCTATCCGCGCTACCTGCCCAAGAGCGCCTTCGACGCCCGCGACCACGTCCCGCCGCCGCCCGCCAAGGGCTCGGCCCAGGCGGAAAAGGATCGCCAGATCTTCCTGGCCACCCGCGCCCTGAAAGACTCCCCGCGCTGGTCGCTGGCCCAGGCCGACAACGCCGAGGAGAAGATCCTCGACGCTTACGCCTGCGCCCTGGGCTACACGCCGACCCGCGAGACCAATCCGAAGCTGGCGGCGATGATGCTGCGCATGAGCCGCGACGTGCGCTCGGCCGTGGCGGGGCCGAAGATGAAATACCGCCGGGCGCGGCCCTACCTCGGGAGCGACGCACCCATCTGCATCAAGCCGGGCCTTGGCTTCCGCTTCTCGCCGGACTATCCGTCCGGTCACGCCACCTGGGGCTGGACCGTCGGTCTGCTGCTGGCCGATGTCGCCCCGGACCGCTCGAACGCCATCCTGGCCAGGGCCCGCGCCTATGGCGAAAGCCGGGTGATCTGCGGCGTCCACAACGCCAGCAGCGTCGAAGCCGGCAAGCACAACGCCGAGACCCTGTTCGCCGCCCTCTGGAGCTCCGAGGCCTTCAAGACCGACCTGGCGGCCGTACGGGCCGAATCCGACGAGGCGCGCGCCAAGGCCGCGCCGCTCGATCCGGGCCGCTGCACGGCCGAGGCGAACCTGGTCGGCGCGCCTCTGTTCTAGACCCAACGCACGGCCAAGGTTGCGCGGGGGCGTCCGGCCCTCTACCTCTTGGGCATGGCCCACGGCGCTTCCTGCGGACACGACCACGATCATCACGGCGTCGCCGGCGCGGCGCTCGCCGCCGAGCTCGACGCGGCGGAAGCCCGCTGCTCGGCCGCCGACCAGCGGCTGACGGCGCCGCGCCGGCGCGTGCTGGAGCTGCTGCTTCAGGCTGGCCAGCCGGTGAAGGCCTACGACCTAATCTCGACCTTCGGCGGCTCGGGTCCCCCGGCCAAGCCGCCGACCGTCTACCGCGCGCTCGACTTCCTCGAGAAGCAGGGCTTCGCCCACCGGATCGAGAGCCTCAACGCCTATGTCGCCTGCCGCAAGGAGGCCGACGGCCACGCCGCCGCCTTCCTGATCTGCGACTGCTGCGGCGCGACTCGCGAGATCGAGCCCAAGGCCAGCGCCGAGATCATCGCCGCCGGCGCGTCCGCCGGCTACGCCCTGACCGGCGTGACGATCGAGGCGCACGGCCTCTGCGCGGCCTGCAAACAGGTCTGAGCGGAACAACCCCGCCCGCCTCCTGTTCTCCTTAGGTCACCGCATGGAGAACGATCATGGGCGAGCACGCCAACACGGACGGCCGGAAGGCCAACGAGGCCGAGCCGCTAGGCGACTTCACCGCCCTGGGCGGCAAGGACAGCGTCCAGAAGACCGGCGAGGAATCTCGTAAGCGCGCGGGCCCGGACGGCCCGGACGCCGAGGAGGTCGGAAACACCTTCAAGGGCCCGGCCGGCGATCCGGCGGAGGGCAAGCGCTGAGCCTCTAGCCAAGCTCGCGTCAGGCGCTAGACTCGAACGACCGTTCAACGCCGTTCGAGTTTCGCCGCCATGACGACCGCAGAGCCGCTTCCTGGCGTCGAGATCTGGCGAGGAGGGGTCAACACCTGGGACTGCGACGAGATGGGGCACATGAACGTGCGCCACTATGTCGTCCGCGCCCAGGAGGGGCTGATCGGCCTGGCGGCTGAGCTGGGCCTGCCCGGCGCCTTCTCGCCTCACGCCAACGCGACCCTGCTCGTCAAGGAGCACCACATCCGCTTCCTGCGCGAGGCCCACGCCGGCGCGCCCCTGACCATGCTGGGCGGGGTGATCGAGATGGGCGAGACCGAGGCGCGGCTGCTGCAGCTTCTGATCCATCCGGCCACCGGCGAGCTGGCGGCGACCTTCCAGACCACCGTCGTCCACGCTACCCCACGCGAGGGCCAGCCCTTCCCGTGGCCCAGGATCGCCCGTGAGCGCGCCGAGGCCCTGATGGTCGAGGTTCCGGAGAAGGCGCGGGCGCGAAGCCTGGGCCTCACGCCCTTCACGCCGACCGCCAGCCTGGCGCGCGCGGACGCCCTGCGGCTCTCGCGCATCGGCCTGGGCGGCCTGCTGCCGACCGATTGCGACGTATACGGACGAATGCGCGCCGAGCAGTTCATCGGTCGGGTCTCCGACGGCATCGGCGCCTTCATCCACCCGTTCCGCGACCTCGTCGTCGAGCACGCCGAGCATAAGCCCCAGCGCATGGGCGGCGCGGTCCTGGAATACCGCATCGCCTATCTGGCCTGGCCTCGAATCGGTGACCGGATCGACATCCGCTCGGGCCTCGTCGGGACCGATGCGCGCACCATGCGGGTGGTCCACTGGATGCTCGACCCGACTACGGGCGAGCCCTGGGGGACCTCCGAGGCGGTCGCCATCACCTTCGACCTCGACGCGCGCAAGGTGGTGCCGGTCAGCGACGCGGCCCGCGCGGCCTTGGCCCAGCACGAGGTCGCGGGATTGGGGCTCTAGCCCGCTACCCCGTCGCCATCTCGAACAGCGCGTCGCGCGCGAGGTCCGGGCGCTCCATCGGCAGGAAGTGGCTGGTACCCGGCACGGTCTCGATCCGCGTGTCGCGCCCTCGGCGCGCGAAGCCCGGTCCGGCGTGGCAGGTCGAGTGCTTCTCGGCCTTGAGGATCCTCACCGGCGCCTTGACCTGGCGCGCCGCGCGCCAGGGATCGTGCGCCTGGGCGGCGTAGTTCGAGGCCTCCCAGGCCGGCGCGCAGGCCAGCTCGACCTTGCCGTCGGCCCGCTCGGCGAAACCGCCGGCCACGTAGTCGGCCAGCATGGTTTCGGGCCAGGTCTTGAACGCGCCGCGGCCCTTGTAGGCGTCGAACGCGGCCTGACGGTCGTCGAACACCGCTCGGCGGCGCAGAGCCCCCTGGACCATCGGCAGGCGTCGCCACATCCGCCCCGAGGTCCACGGCGCCTTGGCGTACAGCATGGCCAGCCAGGGCATGATGACGGGGTCGAACAGGACGAGGCCCTTGACCCGGTCGGGCCGCGCCGCGGCGGTCAGCAGGCTGACGGTGCCGCCCATCGAGTGGCCGGCCAGCACCACGGGCGGGCCATCCAGCGCGTCAAGCAAGGCGATCAGGTCATCGCGAAGATCGCGCCACGAGCGCCGGCCCTCGGGATCGGCCGTCAGGGTCGTCTCGCCATGGCCGCGCTGGTCGATCGCCAGGATGCGCAGGCTGGCCGCCAGCGGCGAAAGCAGCGTTCGGTAGGTCTGGGCGTTGAAGCCGTTGGCGTGGACGAAGACGATGTCGATCGGCCGGTCGGTCGGCCCGAACTCCAGGCCCGCGATCTCGCCGCCGGCTATCGGCGTGGCGCGCTTGCGCGGTTCGCGAAAGACGGCCGCGTCCATCGGCGGGCTCCTGTGATCGACGGAGGACTAAGGTAGGCTCGCGATCGGCGCGCGTCCATGGAGAGGCGAGAGATGAACAGGCTGGCGACCATTGGCTACGAAACCGACACGCAAGGCGGGCTGATCCAAAGGCTCAAGGCGGCCGACGTGGAGCTGGTCGTCGACGTCCGCGCGGTGGCCAGCTCGCGCAAGGCCGGCTTCTCCAAGACCCTGCTGGGAAACAGCCTGAAGGCCGAGGGCGTCGACTATCTGCACCTGCGTCCGCTGGGCACGCCCAAGGCCGGCCGCGACGCCGCCCGGGCCGGGCGCACCGACGAGATGCGCCAGATCTTCAACGCGCATCTCGAGGAGCCCGAAGCCCAGTTGGCCCTGGCGCAGGCCACGGAACTGGCCAAGGACAAGCGGATCGCCCTGCTCTGCTACGAGGACGATCCCAACTGCTGCCACCGCCAGATCGTCGCCGACCGCATCCGCGCGGCGCTGAAGTGCGAGGTCGTGAACCTCTAGGCGCGCCCATTCCGTCAGGTCAGCGTTGTCGCCGCCCGTCCTCCGGTCGATAGTCTCCCAAAGCGACAAGGGAGGCGGTCATGAGCGGCCACGCGGACTACAGCTGTTTCAAGGTCGAGATCGAAGACGGCGTCGCGCACATCCAGCTGAAACGCCCCGAGGCCATGAACACCATGACCCGGCCGTTCTGGAACGAGCTGCCGGCCATCGTCCGCGACATCGACGACAATGCCCGCGCCCGCTGCATCGTCATCTCCTCGACCGGCAAGCACTTCAGCGCCGGCATGGACCTGTCGGTGTTCACCGACGACGAGGGCGTCACGGCCCGCCAGGACGCCGACCGCTGGGTGGCGGCCGAGAGCTTCCGCCGCTTCGTCCATCACCTGCAGGAGACGTTCAGCTGCCTGGACAAGGCCCGGATGCCGGTGATCGTCGCCATCCAGGGCGGCTGCATCGGCGGTGCGGTCGACTTCGTCAGCGCCTGCGACATCCGCTACGCCAGCGCCGACGCCTTCTTCCAGATCCAGGAGATCAACATCGGCATGACCGCCGACGTCGGCACCTTCCCGCGCCTGTGCAAGCTGATCCCCGAGGGCTGGGTGCGCGAGCTGGCCTATGCCGGCCGTCGCCTGCCCGCGCAGCGCGCCAAGGAGATCGGCCTGGTCAACGAGGTGTTCGACACCCACGAAGCCCTGGTCGACCACGCTCTCTCCACCGCCCGCGAGATCGCCGGCAAGTCGCCCCTGGCCGTCGCCGGCAGCAAGGTGATGATCAATTACGCCCGCGACCACTCGATCGCCGACGCTCTCGACTACATCGCTACCTGGCAGACAGGCATGTTCTCGGGCCCCCACATGGCCGAGGCCTTCACGGCCAAGGCCCAGAAGCGGGAGCCGGTGTATCCGGACCTGCTGCCGCTGAAGAAGAAGATGTGAGGAGCGCGGGAACCCTCTCCCGCCGGGAGAGGGCGGGGCCCGCCGCGAAGCGGTGGGAGGGTGAGGGGTTTCAGGGCTGGCGGGTCAAAGCGCCGCCCCACAGCGAAGACCTTCCCCTCCGAGGATGGGCGCCATCCTTACATCTCACGGCGAGACGATCGCAGGGCTGATCAGGTCACTCAAGGACCGCCCTCCGGGCGGCCGCCGCGCGGCGACGCGGAGCGTCGTCCTTGACTGACCTGATCAGTCCCGCACGCTGCAGCCTCCAAGAGATGGTTCGATCCGACCTCGGGAGGTCGGCTTTCGACCATCAGAGACGTCCAAGAGGCCCCTTTCAGGCCTCAGGCAACGGCATGTAGAAGAATGACCTGCCAATAATGCGGTACGCCATGGGGCGTGAGCTCACTTCTTCCGGTTCGGGAACTTGTCGTCGAAATGCTTCTCGAAGCCATCTATTAGGATCGCCCGTCGTGGCGTCGAAATGGGCAGAGCAATCTCGTTGCAAGTCGCAGGACGGTTAGGCACATCAGCGGTGATGCCGACCACTTCCTGAGTGATCAGGTCAACGGTGATGGTTTCGCGGCGGCAGTCTTCGGACGAGTGGTAGGACGTCAGCTCGATGGTCCTGTCCGACCACTTCGCGTCGTAGGTCTCAATGTCGACACCGAGCGTGTTCTTGTAGACCGTCGCGGTTGCAGCTTGGCAGGTGCCTTCGCGTTCGTGGCACACAAACTGTTTCACCTGCTTTTCGAAGGCGATCTTCTCGGGACCTTCAAGCCGCCAAGTGCCTTTGATGAAGACTGAGCGGTTAGGCGCTGCTCCGAACGAAGAGAGCCGTCTGCTATCCGGCACCGCCTTGTCCTCGGCGGTCACCATATCCTGACCCGCGAAAAACGACGCCCAGCCGACAACCCCGGCTAGCAGCAACGCACCACCGATGCTTAGTGCAGTCTGTCGCTTCATACCCTGCCCCTTGCTAGCCGAAAGGGTGCGGGATGACTCGCTGCAATTCAATGGTGCGCCCGACTCCCTCCGGCAACAGCATCCCCTCACCCTCCCATCGCTACGCGATGGGCCCCGCCCTCTCCCCCTGGGAGAGGGTTTCTATTGGTACATGAAGCTCATCGGCGTATCCGCCGCCGGCAGGCAGCCGCGATCAACCGCCTTGGTCGGGTCCTGGAAGAAGCCGCGGATCATCTTGCGCACGCACGGGCTGCTCCGCGAGACGCCGTGGGTGGCGTTGGTGACGATCACCACCTGCGAGCCTTGATAGCCCTTTGACGCGGCGCGGGTCAGTTCCGGCGGGCAGCCGGGGTCGATCTCGGCGGCCAGGAACAGGGTCGGGATGGCGGTCTTGACCGGCGCCTGCTCGGCCTTGGAGATGGGGCCAACGTCGATGGCGGCGCAGACGTCGTGGATGCGCTGCATCGAGGCGACCATCAGGCGGGCGACGGGATCCTTCTCGGTGCCGTCGGCGACCGCGGCGCGGTTCTCGAAGGGGATCTCCTCCTTGCACAGGTGGGTCATGAACTGGCCCTCGCTGTAGTAGTCGCGGCTCTCGACGAACTCGGCGACCGGCGAGACATCACCCTGGATGATCTTCCACAGATCGCGGGGCAGCACGCCGGCGGTGAAGTAGCTGGCGTCCATCAGGTAGCCGCCCAGATCATCGGCCGTGTAGGTCTTGCCGTTGATGGTCTGGGGCCCGGCCAGCCAGCGCTCGGCGACGACGGCCAGCTTGGCCTTCAGGTCCGGGTAGCGCTGGGCGCATTCGGCGACGAGGGCGCACTTGGCCATCACGATGTCGATCGAGCTGGAGACCATGGCCGGGCCGCCGACGGTCCAATCGGCCTCGGGCGGCCAGAGTCCTGCACCACCGCCCGCACGCCCTTGGCCGCATGGGTCTGGATCGCCGCCTCGATGCGGGTGCCGTACGAGCCGCCGAACAGGTCGATCATCGGCAGCTTCAGCACCTGGCGCAGGTCCTGGACGTCCTTGGCCACCTCGACGGCGTTGTAGCGCGACAGGTTCACGCCCTTGGCTTGGAAGGCCTTCAGGCAGGCGACGATGCCGTCCTTATCCTTGTCGGAAGGCGGGCCGGCGTCGGTCAGGTTGGTCCCGGGGCAGTCGAGGTTCGGGCTGGATTGGCCGCCGCCGCGCTGGTCGATGAAGATCCAGTCCTGGTCGACGGCGACGTATTCGCGCGCGGCCTTGCTCTTGAGCATCCGCGGCAGGCTGGCGAGCGCCGAGCCGCCGGGACCGCCGTGCAGATAGACCACCGGCGGCAGGCCGGGCTTGGGCTCGGAGCCCTTGACGATGGCGATGGCCACGCTGATCCGGCGGCTCTTGGGATCGCCGCGCGTCTCGTCGACGATCAGGTTTCCGCACTGGACCTTGAGGTCGACGCCCTTGTAGTCGCCGACGCAGGCCGTCGGCTTGAACCGGGGCGCGGCGGCGTGGGCCGCGCCGCCAAGGCCAAAGACGGCAAGCACGCCGGCGGCGGCGATCCAGGACAAGCGCGGCATCGAAAAGCTCCCGAGGTTCGGAGCGCATCAACACCGAGGTCGAGGCGCGCCGCAAGGCTTCCTTTGCGTCGTGGCTAGAACCTGTAGGCGACCGAGACGAACGCCACCGGCTGGGTCGGATCCACGACGATCGGGCTGTTGTTGGCGTCGCCGCGCAGGCTGCTCACCGCGCCCGTCGCGCCCAAGGTCACCTTTTCGTTCAGCCGGTAGCTGACGGTCAGCGAGGCGGAGATGTCCTTGAGCCCGCCGCCAGGACGATAGGCGGCCAGACCCGAGGCGGCCGCCTGAAGTGCGTCGATGCCGAAATAGGCGCGGTTGTAGGCGCCGTCCGCCCAGGTCGCCGACACGCTGGGGATCAGGGTCAGGCGCGCGGACGCCCGGACGGGCATGGCGAGGCTCGCGTCGACCAGCGTCCCGTCGACCTCGCCGGTCAGCGCCCGCGTCACGCTGAGCCCGGCCGCCAGCCGGCCAAGCCGGGCGTCGGCGAAGATTCGCGCGCCCGCGCCGCCCGACAGACGTCCCACGCCCACCGGCGCGTCGCGGCGCCGATAGCCTGGCATGTAGGTCACGCCCGCGCCGACGCTCACGGCCTGGCCCTCCAGCAGGGTCGCGCCGAGACCCTCGCGCGAGCTCGCGAAGTAGCGCCCGTACTTCAGGTCCAGCACCGGGAAGGGGATCAGGCGATAGTCGTCCCCTCCCTGGTAGGCGGGCGCATAGACGCCGGCCAGGCCGAGGACGGCGCGGTTCTGGTCGCGATCCTGTGCCAGCGCCGGGGCGGCCAGCGCGGCGAACAGACAGGACAAGGCGGCGGACGTGACGGCGGGGTTCTTCATCGGGCGGCTCCGGTTTCGGGCGGCCTCCCCCGCCAAGGCGGAATAGCCACGTTCGTTGACGGGGTCGCGTCGGTGCGATCCTCGAAGCCTTTACGCGCGAGATGGGGTTCTAGACGCCGAAGATGGCCGGCAATTCGGCGCCGCGCAGGTCCGCGCCGTCGAGCTTGGCGTGGGTGAGGTCGGCTTCCAGCAGCCGCGCGCGCGGGGCGCTGGCGCCGCGCAGGTCGGCCCCGCGCAGCATCGCCCGGGTCAGATCGGTGCGGAGGACCCGGCCCTCGCCGATTTTCAGCGGGCCCAGCTTGGCGTTCGAGAGATCGGCTCGAGCCAGTTGCGCGCCCATCAGCCGCGCGCCGCGCAGGTCCGCGCCGCGCAGCCTGACGCCGCGCAGGTCCGCGCCGACCAGATTGGCGGCCTGCAGATGCGCGCCCTCCAGATCCATGCCGAAGAACACCGCCTCGGGCGCGAACAGGCCGCTTAGGCGGCGGTCCTTCAGGCGCTTCAGCGGCCGGAAGTCGACGCCCTTGGCCTTGGCCGCCTTGCCCTCCAGGCCGTTGGACCGGCAGAACAGCTCATGCGCCTCGATCACCTCGTCGAGCGGCAGGTCGTCGATATAGATGATCGGCGGCGGCGCGCGCAGGACCTCGCTGAGATCGGCCGATTTCAGATCAACGCCACTGATGTTGACCCCCACCATCACCGCGCGGCGCAGCGAGACCTTGGTCAGGTCGGCGCTTTGCAGATTGGCGCCGGAGAGGTCGGCGCCGTCCAGGCAGGCGTTGGCCAGCTTTGCGCCTTGCAGGCTGACGTTCGAGAGGTCGGCGTCGGTGAAGTCCGCCCGGCGCGCGAAGGCCCCCGACATCTGCGCCCCGCTCAGATTGGCGCCCTGCAGCAGCGCGTAGTCCAGCTCGCCGGGGCGCTTGGTGTGGTCGAGGATCCGCAGGCCCTTGCTGTCGTCCTGCACGGCGGTCAGGCCCTCGCGCAGGTCGCAGCCGGAAAGGTCGGCGCCACCCAGGTTGGAACCGCGTAGGCAGGCGCCGCGCATGTCGGCGCGCGACAGGTTGGCCTCGCGCAGATCGGCGTCGCGCAGATCCGCGCCGTAGAGCGTGGCGCGGACCAGCCGCACCCCGCGCAGCGACGCCCCGCCCAGGAGGGCGCCAGTGAGGTCGGCCTCGGACAGCTCGGCCCCATCCAGCTCGTAGTTGTTCAGGTTGACGTACGACAGCACGGCGCGCCGACCGGCTGGCAGGCCCTTGAGATAGCGGCCATGAGCCTCCACGGCCTCGCGCACCACGGAAGGGTGGAGAGTCCTAATCAGGCTGGGTCGGGAAGATGCCGGTCGCATCGTGAAAGGCGCGTTTTCTTCGGAGATCGTTGAAATCCGAACATCGGCCTCGCAGCCTTAAGGCAAGGTTCAAAACCGCGACGAAAAGTCGCGTTTCGGCTACAGCCAGCCCTTGCGCTTGAACACCAGCAGCGGCACGCCGGCGGCGGCAACCATCAGGGCGATGGCCATCGGATAGCCCTCCATCCAGCGCAGCTCGGGCATGTGCTCGAAGTTCATGCCGTAGATCCCGGCGATCAGGGTAGGCGGCAGGAAGACCACCGAGAAGACCGAGAACACCTTGAAGATCGAGTTCTGCTCGATGTTGATCAGACCCAGGGCCGCGTCGAGCAGGAAGGTGATGTTGCTGGCGAGATAGCTGGAGTGGTCGGTGATCGACTGGACGTCGCGTTGCAGCGATTTCAGGTGATCGCGCAGGTCGCGCTCGCCGTCGAACTGCCCGGCCAGGGCCGCGAAGCTGAGCAGGCGGGCCAGGCTGACCAGGCTGTCGCGCGCCTTGGAATTGATGTTCTGGTCTCGCCCCAGACTCTTCAGGATCTTCTCGAACTCCGCGCCGCGCGGGCGGCGGAAGATGGACCGCGACTGCAGTTCGACATCGGCCGCCGTGCGCTCGAGGATGTCGGCGGTGCGGTCGATGATGGCGTCCAGCAGCCCCAGGAACGTCTGCGGCCCGTTCGGGCAGAGGCTGGGTTGGCGCTCGGCCTGGGCGGCGAACACCGAGAAGGCGCGCGGCTCGACATAGCGGATGGTGATCAGGCGGCTGCCCGCCAGGACGAAGGTCACCGGGGCGGAGGTCGGCAGGTCGCCGTCGGCGTTGACCAGCACCGTGGCGGTCATGAACGTGCCGCCGTCCTCCTGATAGAGGCGCGAGGACGCCTCGATCTCGGACATCTCTTCACGGGTGGGCAGCAGCAGGCCGATCGACTGCTCGACGGCCACCTCCTCGGCGCGGGTGGGGTCGACCAGTTCGATCCAGACGGCGTCGGCGGGCACGCGCCAGTCCGGGGACAGGCCGCCCGCCTCGAAACCCGGCGCGCCGTGACGGAGGATTCTCAGCATGGACGCGCCCCTGGAAGCGCGCGCCAGCGCCAGGGTCACGCGGACCTTGGCCAGACGCGTCGC
>CAKZJK010000369.1 GCA_936942565.1 uncultured Caulobacter sp.
CCTGTGTGGAGCATCGGCATCGCCGCGCCATAGATCCCCCAGGCGACGTGCAGGTCATTACCGCGCAGTCGGGCGTCGATTTCCAGTTGGCGGAACAGGGCCTCGGCTTCGGGCCAGCGTCCTTGGAACTGCGCCGCCAGCGCCCTCAAGGTCACGATGACTTCGGCGAGCTGGGGATTGGACGCCGTTCCCAGGTACGCGGCGGCGCGAGCCAGGCAAGCTTCGGCCCGGGACCAGGATCCGAAGGCCAGGCGCCAGACCCCTTCCGAAGCGCAGCTATAGGCTATGTGGGGGCCGTCGAGCGTCCGGCTGGCCGCGCGATAGGCTAGGCTCGCGACAGGGTCGAGGCGGGCCAATCCCAGAAGGAGGCCGAGCGTGCACATCCCGCGAGCGCGGGCCTCGGCCTGCGCGTCCGCCCTCGCGGCGATGCGGACGGAGGCGAGGTTGCCGGCCAACATCGAGCGTAGGTCGCCGCAGAACAGGCCGGCCTCGGCGCGCACGACGCTGGCCCGCAGAAGGGCGGCGCGCGCGCGAACGGGCATGGCGCCCCCGCGGCCCAGAAAGGTCAGCCATCGACGGCGGTCGCCGCCTCGGCGTGGATCTCCGCGCCCCAGGCAACGGTCTATCGCCGCCAAGGCGCCGCGCGCGAAGTCGGCGGCTTTCGATACCTGGCCAACACCCCAGGATGCCAAGGCCTGGCCGGCGGCCGCCTCCGCGCGACGGGCATCTACGGCGCGGCCGTCCCTGGGCAACAGTGCTTCCGCTCGACTGTAGAGCGCGAGGGCGGTTGGGTAGTCGCCCCCGCTCAAGGCGGCGTCGGCCTCACGCAGATCTCGCAGCGCCGCGCGCAGCGGCTCGCCCGCGGCCGCGTAGTGCGCCCCGATCTCACCGCCGCCGACCCTGACACCACGCATCGTCAGGCATCGCGCCAGCCGGGCGTGCAACGCGGGCCTGGCGCCAGCGGGCGTCTGGGCGAGGGCCCGCTCGCCGATCAGGGCGTGGGCCACGCTGAAGATCCCGGCGTCGCGACGCGCGTTCTCTACCAAGCCGCGATGCTGGAGCGCCGCCAACAGATCGTGCGTCCGCCGCTCATCGCCATCACCAAGGCGTGCGATCTCGACGACGTTGAGGGGGCGGCCCGCCAGGGCTAGAATCCGCAGGGTGGCTCGCTCCGAGGCGTTGAGCTTTAGCAGCCGGCGCTCGAGGATCTCGTCGAGCCCACCAGCGGGCAGGTCTCCTGTTTCCTGCCAATACCGACCTAGTTGCAGCGCGAACAGCGGTGTCCCGCCCGATAGGCGCGCGACCTCTTCCAACGCCGCGTTGTCCAGGCGGGTAACGCCGCCCGCCAGCAAGACCAGCGAAAGCGCATCGTTCGACAGCGGCGCCAGCTGGCGGGTCACGCCGGGCAAGGGCCGCGGGAACGCATGGGGACGCGAGGCCGTGACGATCTGGATGCCGGCGCACGTATCGACGACCTGCCCCAGCAGAGTGAGGGAGAAGGCGTCCGCCCATTGCAGGTCGTCCAGAAGGATCAGCTGGGGACGGTGGGCCGGAATTGCTTGCAGCACCGACAGGACGACCTGACTGATTTGATTGAGGTCCGCCTCATCGTGACCCCGGCGGGCCGGCGTGAGCCTTCCCGCGAGCGCGCGAACCTGATCCGGCGGAGCCTTGACCAGGGCGGCCTTGATTTCCGGCCGCGCCGCCAGATCCTCCAGGACGCGGGCCCAGGTCCAGAGCGCGTCGCTGCAGTGCTGCGGCCTGGCCGTCACGAGCACCGGCGGATCGATCCGGGGCTCGCGCGCGAAGGCCCGCAGAAGAAAGGACTTGCCCAGACCCGGTTCGGCCATGATGTGCAGAGGCATCCCGCCGCCGCCCGCGGGGGCCGCGGCTCGCAGTACATCGAACGCGTCCGCGCCGCTCAGGGCGCCGACCGCCGGACGGTCGGAAGGCGTCGCCGGTCCGCCCTTAGACCGTTCCCGCGTCGGCCGCGCCGAAGGGGCGATCCGTAGGCCGCGCCCAGACTTGGCGAGCTTGGCGGCGCGATTGAGCGCTTGCCCCTGCGCCACGGCGCCCGGAGCCCAGGAGGCGGCGGTTCGAAAGACCTTTCCAGCCGCCACGCCGACGGCGACGGAGCCGGCAAGCTCAAGCCGCGACAGGTCACGCGCGAAATCTATTATGTCCGCCAGCCTTGAGGCCTCATGCGGGAACGCGGCGCGCAGCAGTAGCCCGGCGTCGTCGTGCGTCACGGCTTCCAGCACGCCGCCCGCCGCATCGGCCGAGGCCTGCAGTCGCGGCGCCAGCGCTTCAAGGTCATCGATCAGTCCGCGGGCGTCGCGACCGCGCAGGCAGGCGACCACCGTTACCTCGTCGAGGAGAGTGGCTTCGTATAGCTTGGTCGGCTGCGGCGTGATGGCGGCGCTGAGCCAGGCGTCGGGTGCGATGTCTGATTTCGCTTTCGCGCTCCTCAGCCGCGCATGGCAGGCGACAACCGCCGGGCCCGTCGTCAGCGGCAGCCAGCGGCCGTTCCAGCCTCCGATGCGTCCGCGCCAGAGACTGCCGCACCCCAGGGCCAGCCGCGCGGGACCCGGCGGGCGGGCGCGGTCCATGGCGTCGATGAGCTCGCGTTCGAGACCCTCAAGAGCGCCCGGCGACAAGGAGCCCTGCGCGACGCTCAGGACACCGTCGCCCAGGAAGGTCTCCAGGTGAAAGCCGGCCTGGGCCAAGGTGGCGTCCCAGCGCACAAAGAACGACTCGATCGTATCGGCGACAGCCTCCACCGCGCCCGCGCCGCCACGCCCGATCTCGTCCTCGACCCAGGCGCTGAACCCCGACAGATCGACGCCGCACACCGTCACGTTCTGGTCGGTCCACGCCTTCCGTCGCTTCAGCGTCGGCGCCAACGCGGTCATCGCGTGTCAGCTTCGCCATGAACAACGATTGGTTCGCCCGTCACGGCCCGCGCGCACTGCAGGCCCGACATCACCGCCGCCTCGAACGCTCCCGCATCGAGGCCCGTCCTTGTCCAGTCTCCCGCGAGATAGAGGTTATCGACAAGCTTCTCGCCGTCGGCCCGCATCCGCTTGCAGATCGAACTAGGCAGGGACAGCACATAATGATCGGAGGGACTGGCGTTCGCCTTCAAGAAGCGCTCAGCGCGGAACCCCTGCAAGGGGCGGCCGGTCACCGGATCGCACGCGCCCGGCAGAAGCGCCCGGAGGTGCTTGTCCAGCCACTTGTCCAAGATCGCCTCGACCCGCTGGGCCTGCTCGGCCGGAAAAGGCGAGCCGGGTCCGTCGTTCTGGGGCGTCTCGGGCGGGTAGGGGCCGCAGAGATAGTGCAGGGTCTGCAGCGGCACGAAGCCGGCCTCCTCGCTGGGCAACAGGATCGACAGGTCGCACCAGGTCGCGAAGGGCTGGGCGTATGCCGTCGCCAGTCCCGCCTCGTGCGGCCACTGAAGGGTCTGCTGGCTGAAGCCGCTCCAGATCTGAGCGCCGGCGACGGGGATGGTGCTGGCGTTGTCCAGCATCTCGCGCCATCGGGGATGATGCTGGACCAGGTCCCCGCAGATCTCCTTCAACCCACCGACCGAAATGCCCAGGACAATGTCGTCGAAGTCGACGCCCCGCCGCAGCACCTCCGGCTGAGCGCCTCTATTGGCGGACCAGCGGCACTCGAGGTCGTCGTTCCAGGCCTCCATCTGCTGGCGATTTGTCAGTTGGTCGTACAGCGGCCGCGCCGGCCAGACCCACCGGTCTCGGTGCAGGATCAGAGGGTCGTAGTTCTCCTCGCCAGCCGTCGGCGTGGCCTGACGCCGGAACGTGACCGACTCGACCGTCTTCCCCGTTTGGCTGAGATTCAGGCGATCGATCCGGTGGAAGAAGCGGAACTTCACGCCCCGGCTGCGAAGCACATCGTAGAGCGGCGTGAACACGGCTTCGCCCATGCCGCCCATCATGTGGAAGAACAGTGCGCCGTGGTAGGTGAAAACGAGGCGCAGAAACGCCCTAAGCGCCACGCCGGCGGCGATGCGTCGCCGCGGGGGATCCGTCTCGCCATTCTCGTAGGCGAACGCATAGTCATAGCCCGCCCGCACGGTCGCGGAGTCGATCAGGCGCTGATTAGCGCCGTGGCGCCGCAGCCAGTCCGCTAGCTCCTCATCGTTGAGGATGTCGAACCCCTTTTCGTGGAGGTCGTCTTCGAGGATGCCGATGGCGCAGACGAGGCCCACGGCTCCCATCATGAACGGGTTGATCTCGCGACTCGATGGCCTCCAGACCAGTTCCAGCAGGAGTAGCAGCTTCAGAAGGTCGCGAAGACCTAGTTTCAGAGCCTCGGTTTGCTTGAGCGCATCGCGCGGGCTGGAAAGGGTTTTCACACCCGCCGCGGGAAGGAAGCTGTAGATTCGCTCCATGTGCGCCGCGACGGACATGTCCGGCGGCGGACTACCGTGCTGTTGCGGAGCCACCCAGTCCTTCAAGAACTCCAAAATCCGAAGGAACACGTCCTCCAGATCCAGGTCGCTGGGATCGACGCCCGGTTCGCGACCGTCTTCAGGCAGCTTAAGGTCTACTGCTCGCCAGCCGTGCAGGCTGTCGTCCATGACGGTGCAATGGGCTTGCCGAACGAACACATCGTCGAAAGGCGCGGCCCGCGTGGGCGCCGCCATCGCCCACTCCGCATAGCAGGCGCGTAGGAGGGCGAAGGCGTTGTGGTAGAAGCCGCCTAGAACATGCAGTCCATGCTCTTCATTGCGCGAGCGGCGTAAGGGGTCGCGACTGCTGGCGCCCTTGCCGCCCAGCCGCCAGCCGAGCTGGTAGATCGTGATATCATAGCGACCGGCTGATCTCGCGGAAATGGCGAAGGCGGCCGAAAGCGCGGCCGCTCCACCACCCAAGATCGCGATCCGTCGCTTCGACATGCGCCACCCCCTGACAGGAAGTCTCACCGACAACCCTTACGCGTGCAAGAGGGGTGGTTAAACTCACCCAGGTGACGTGGCACCTCCCACCGGCGTTGCCGCCAAAACGAGCGATCCTCGCTGTCAATCGGTCCGCTGGGGGCCGGAAGACGGGAAGACGGAGAGCGACATGACCAGCGATATCGCGTTTACCAACGCAATCGAAGAGATCGACACCATTCTCGGAGATGCGGATGCGAAGGCGAATCTCGACGCGGGCGCGCTGTGCGCCTTGTACCGCCGATTCCGAGGTCCGCTCGAGATCGTCATCCCGGTGATCGAGCTAGTCCCGATCTATGGCAGGGCGATTGCGCGCGCCCTGCGTTTGTTCATGAAACTCGCGGACGTGCTCTGCCCGGCCTGAGCTCTCGCCTTGCCGCCTTCACGCGCGGCCGTCGAGTTCTCCCATCTCCCCGATGGCGAGGCCGACGGCCCGTTCAAGACCCGGCAGATCCAGGAATTCCAGAGACCGGCGGCCATTTCGGATGATGTTCAGTTCCGCCAGGATGCGCATCTCTCGGGTCACCGCCTCGCGATGGGTGCCAATGCGGTTGGCCAGTTCGGCATGGGTCGGCGCCGGATTGACGGTCAGTTTCTGGCTGGCGCTCGTCCTGGCCATCCGCAGCAATTCGCAATGCAGGCGCGCTCGGACATTCAGGGCGCTGAGCTCGAAGACACGTTCGGTGAGGCGGCGAACCTCGGCGCCCAGCCGCCGACACAGCCACAGCGCCGCGTACGGCGAGCTCTCGATGCAGGCCAGGAAATCCGTGGGACTCATGACCATCAGGCGCATGTCCGTGATGGCGACAACGCTGGCCGAGCGCGGCTGCTCGTCAAGTACTGACAGCTCTCCAAACAGGTCTCCGGGCCCGATGTCGCGGATTGAAACTTCGCGGCCGTTGGCGGAGTAGAGCACTGCCTGGGCCGTGCCCTCCACGATGAAGAACACCTCGGTGGACCGCGAAGCCAGCCCTACAACGGTGCGTCCCTTGGCCACGCGCTGGGACCTGACGCGGCTGAGGATCACCTGACGCACGGAGGGCTGGACATGATCCAGCAAGGCGGCCCTGGCGTCCTCCATTTCTTTCCCCGAATGCGCGGAATACGACCCCGGCGAGTAGAAAACACGCCGGACGAAGGTGATGCAAGCCAGCTGCTGGAACGAAGCTCGGATCGGGAAGGTGAGAAGTCTCACGGCCGATGCGTGCGATGCCGCGCCGCGCTTTCTCGCGAGCCGGCCAAAGCTCTCCCGCGACCGCTGACGTCGACGGTGGCGCGCTAGCGGGAGAGCTTTCCGATGATCTACCATAACACCGCGGTGGTCGCGGCCGCCAACGCCGCATGCCCTGCCAATCCCGTCGCGGTCGTGGGGGGCGGTCACGAAACCCACATGCACTTCGACCTGAACCACGCCACCTGAGCGCGGCGCCTTGGGAAGGTGGGAAAACCCACCTTCCGCGCGTGCCTATGGCAACCGAGGCGACCATCCCGATCGCTCAGCGCGCGTTCGGCGACACCGGCAGCTTGGCGCTGGTCAGGGTGACGGGCGCGGTGGCGACCAGGGATCTCGACGAGGAACCCAGCGCGATGTCGTATTGGCCCGCCGCGATCGACCAGCCGCGCGCCGTCTCGTCCCAGGTGGCCAGGAGGCGCGGATCCACCGTCAGGGTCACTCGCTGGGTCGCGCCTGGCGCCAGCGAGACCTTCTTGAAGCCGGCCAGGCGCTTGGGGGCTTCCCAGCCGCCGGCTTTCGGCGAGACATAAACCTGCGGCACATCCTTGCCGGCGCGGGCGCCGACATTCTTGACGTCGAAGCTGACGGTGACCTTGTCGCCGGCCGCGTTGGCGGTCAGGCCCGAATAGGCGAACTTGCCGTAGGACAGGCCGTGCCCGAATGGGAACAGCGGCTCGATCTTCTTGAGGTCGTACCACTTGTAGCCGACCGCGGCGCCCTCGATGTCGTAGTTCACGTCGAACAGTTCGCCTTCGGCCTTGCCGACGCCGTCCAGCTTCGGGCGGGGCAGGTCGGCCACGCTCTTGGGGAAGGTGACGGGCAGGCGGCCCGAGGCGTCGACCTCGCCGGTCAGCACGCGGGCGATGGCCTCGCCGCCGGCCGTGCCCGGGTACCAGGCCTCGACCACGGCGCCGACCTTGTCGAGCCACGGCATCACCACGGGACCGCCGGTGATCAGCACGACCACGGTCTTCTTGTTGGCCGAGGCCACCGCGTCGATCGTGGCGTCCTGGTTCTTGGGCAGGTTCAGCGTCTCGGCGTCGACCGACTCGGTGGTCCACTGGTCGGCGAAGACCAGGGCCAGCTCGCTCTCGGCCGCCAGCTTGGCGGCGCGGGCCGGATCCGTCCCGTCGTCATAGACGACCTTGGCGTTCGGGTAGCGGGCTTGCAGCGCCTTCAGAGGCGACGACGGATAGTAGATCACCGGGCCCGGCCAGGTGGCGGGCTCCAGCCCCTTCACCGCGCGGCCGCCGGCAGGATAGACCTGCGACGAGCCGCCGCCCGACAGAACGCCGACGTCGGCGTGGGCGCCGATCACGGCGATGGTCTTGGCGGTCTTGGCCAGGGGCAGCAGGTCGCCGTCGTTCTTCAGCAGGACGATGGCTTCCTCGGCGTCGGCCTGGGTGATCTTCGCGTGCGCGGCCAGGGTGGCGGCCGGCAGGTCGTGCGAGGTCGGCGTGGGGACGGGATGGTCGACCGCGCCGCTGGCGAACAGGGCGCGCAGCACCCGACGCGCCATGTCGTCGATCCGCGCCTGGCTGACGCGGCCAGCGGCCAGGTCGGCCTTCAGCGGCGCGGCGAAGAAGGGCTGCTTGTCGAAGGCGTCGCCCGCCGACTCCTGGTCGAGGCCGGCGTTGGCCGCCTTGGCCGACGAGTGGTCGGCCCCCCAGTCGGACATGACGTAGCCCTTGTAGCCCCAGTCCTTCTTCAGGACGGTGTTCAGCAGCCAGTCGTTCTCGCAGGCGTAGGTCCCGTTGACGCGGTTGTAGGCGCACATCACCGAGTGCGGGTCCGACTGCTCGATCGCGAACTGGAAGGCCAGCAGGTCGGACGTGCGCGCGGCCGTCTCGCCGATGTTGGAGCTGACCACGAAGCGGCCGGTCTCCTGGGCGTTGAGGGCGTAGTGCTTGATGGTCGAGATGATCTTGTTCGACTGGATGCCGCGGATCTGGGCCGCGACCATCACGCCCGCCAGCCAGGGATCCTCGCCGCCATATTCGAAGTTCCGCCCGTTGCGCGGCTCGCGCACCAGGTTCACGCCGCCGGCCAGCTGGACATTGAAGCCGGAGTCGCGGGCTTCCTTGCCGATCATGGCGCCGCCCTGCTGGGCCAGCTCCGGGTTCCAGGTGGCGGCCGTGGCGATGCCGGCGGGGAGGGCGGTGCGCGCGCGCAGGTCCTGGCGCGCCCCCTGGGTGGCGACGCCGACGCCGGCGTCGGTCTGCCACTGGCCCGGGATGCCCAGGCGCGGCACGCCCGCCACGTAGCCGGCCGAGGCGTCCAGCGAGTCGGGATGGCGCGTGTACTTCGGCTTCATGTCGGCGCCGAAGTAGCCGAAGATCACCGTGAACTTCTCGTCGTTGGTCATCGCCGCCACGGCGAGATCGGCGCGCTTGTCCGCGTCCAGCTTGGCGTCGAGCCAGGGGCGGGCGGAGGGCGCGGCGGTGGGGGCCTGGGCCAGGGCGGCGTTGGCGGTCAGGGCCGGCGCCGAGGCGCCGATCAGCAGGGCCAGGGTCAGGCCGCGCAAGGTCGTCCGGGTCATGTGTCCTCCGTCTTCTTTGTCTTATCGTCTCGCCGTCGCGCGGTTTGCGAGCCGCGTCGGGCGGTGCGTCAGGGTTTGGGGCGAGGCGACGAGCCGGCGCCGGCGGGGCCGGTGGACTCGCGCGCCACGAGGGCGTGGTGGGCCAGGAAAGGCGCGCTGACCTTGCCCGCGCCCTCATTGGCGTTCCACGCCGCGAAGGTTTGCAGCGCGCGCAGGGCCATCTGTTCGAAGGGCTGGCGGATGGTGGTCAGGCTGGGCCAGATCACGCTGGCGATCGGCTGGTCGTCGAAGCCCACCACCGAAAGGTCGTCGGGGATCCGCAAGCCCCGGCGTTGAGCCTCCATGCAGGTGGCCGCGGCCATCTCGTCGTTGGCGGCGAAGATCGCGGTCGGCGGATCGGCGATGTCGAGCAGCGTCTTGGCGGCTTCCAGACCCGTCTTGAAGGTGAATTGGCCTTCGACCACCAATTCGGGTCCGGGGCGCGGCAGGCCTCTCGCGGCATAGGCCTCGTAGAAGCCGTTGCGCCGGTGCGTGCTGGCCGCGTGGTCGGGATGGCCGGCGATGTGGCCGATCCGCGTGTGGCCCAGCGAGAAGAGGTGCTCGACCACCTCCCGCGCGGCGGCGCGGTCATCCATCGCGATGGCGGGAAAGCGCGGATCGGGCGTGGTGGGCGAGATCAGGACGCAGCGGACGTCGAGCTCGCGCATCAGGTCCTTCATCGGCCCGAAGTCACACTCCGGCGGCAGCAGGATCATCTCGCGCAGGCCGCTGTCACGGACGAAGGCGCGGACGCGATCCCGCCAGCCGGGGACGGGGCCCTCCGACAGATCGACCGTCAGGTGGCGCCCGGTCTCGACGCAGGCCAGCAGCAGTGCGTGATGGACGCGGGTGTGGTAGCCGCCGGAGGGGTCGCCCATCAGCACGCCGACCGAGCCGGACCCCTGCGAGCGAAGGCCGCGGGCCGCGGCGCTTGGCTGGTAGCCAAGGTCGCGCATGGCCGCCTGGACGCGATCGCGCGTCTTGGCGCTGACGCTCTCATGATCGTTGAGAACGCGAGAGACGGTCTTGGGCGACACGCCCGCCCGTTCAGCCACGTCATTGATCGTCGTCATGGGCCCCCGCGTCCGTTCGCGCGTCAAGCTAAGCCGGGCGCCCAGCCATTGAAAGGCGGCCCGCGAGACGACGAACGCCGATGCTCTAGCCGATGATGTCTCGCCTGTCATGTCTTCGGACATTTTCAGGTCATTTCATAGGACATCGCCGGGACATTGACGGCGACGCCAAAGCCCCTTCGCGCGCGGCCTTTCCGGTCGAGGCGGCGCGGGTCTGGCGAGCGGTCCTGGCGAGCGCGCGCATCGGCGGGCGATCACGGAGCCGAGGGGGGGAGAACCTCCATTTTTCCAGCCCTGTAAGGGATATTCTTGGGTCTGTGCCTCGCGCGACATGTGACCGGTACCTTCCGGGCGGGGCCAAGGTTAGGAGGCGCAACGCCTTGTTTCGTGGGAATGACAACGTTGACATTTTTGTTGACTTGCTCGGGACATTTCTGAAATGTGCCGACGTTCGATGAAGGCCAAGGGCTGGAATCGGATGTCCGGGCGCGGGGGCGCCAAGGGTTTGGGCAAGCGCCTTTCCGGCGGTTGGACGAGTTCGTGAAAAGCCCCTGACGCGCCTCGCCCACCGACGCGCGGAGCGCCGGCGCGGGACCGGGCGGGCGGCCAATAAGAATGATCTATTGGGGAGCGAGGAATTGTCTCAGGAAGCAAGGAAAGCCGTGCTCGCGCGCGGCCTGACGCTGGCGCTCGTCGCTGGCGCATCGCAGCTGGCGCTGGCCACCGGCGCCTTCGCGCAGGAAAGCGCCGCCAACACGGAAGTCGAGGAGATCGTCGTCACCGGCGTCCGCGGCTCTCAGATGAAGTCGGTCGACGTCAAACGCCGCGAGGCCGCCATCGTCGACGCCATTTCGTCGGAAGACATCGGCAAGCTGCCGGACGTCACCATCGCCGACTCGCTGCAGCGCATTTCGGGCATCCAGATCCAGCGCGACGCCGGCGAGGGCAAGACCGTCAACATCCGCGGTCTGCGCCAGGTCATCACCCTGCTGAACGGCGAACAGTATCTCAGCGCTGGCAACATGGGCTCGGCCCAGCCGGACCTGCTGGACGTGCCCTCGCAGCTGATGAACCAGGTGCTGGTCTACAAGTCGACCGACCCGCGCAACGCGCTGTCGGGCATCTCGGGCACGATCGACCTGCGCACGCGTCGCCCCTTCCAGTTCAAGGAAGGCCTGACCTTCACCGGCGCGGCCGAGGCCCAGCGCGGTGATCGCACCAAGAAGGACGACTACCTGGTCAACGGCGTGGTCAACTGGCGCAACGACCGGGTCGGCCTGATGGTCGGCGCGGCCGCCAGCGAGGCCAACCTCGGCAACAACTATTCGGGCACGGTCGGCCTGTCGGGCAACAACGACTGGGGCGGCGGCTTCTCCACCAGCTATATTTCGCCCCACGGCTACGAGAGCTTCAACCGCGTCGTCGAGCGTAAGCGGATCGGCGTCAACGCCGCGTTCGAGGCGGATCTGGGCGAAGGCTTCACCCTGATCGCCGAGGGCTTCTACGCCAAGCTGGACGAGTACAACCGCGCCGTTGGCATCAACATCTCCAACCGCTGGGATGGCGGCGCCTTTGGCACCTGGAACCAGCCGACGGTCTCGACCCCGGTCGGCATCGGCAACTGGCTGGCCGTCGATGAGTACGACATCAACGCCTGGTGGGTGAACTCCTTCACCGTCAACCGCACCACCAAGTCCAAGACCAAGAACTACAACCTGGCCCTGGACTACGACAACGGCGGTCCGTTCACCTTCGAGGCCCGCGCCATCCGCGCCGACGGCGATCGCCTCAGCATGAACGGCCAAGCCCAGGGCGACCTCTCGAACTGGCGCTATGGCGACGGCCGCTTCAACCTGTTCCGGGATCCGGCGGACCGCACGCGCGGCACCTTCTATCCCAAGGCCATCTGCGACAAGTTCGCGGCCTCGCGGCGGACGAACAGCGTCACCGGCAGCGCGGGCGGCTGTTACCTGGATCCCAATCCGCTGGGCTACGGCGCCAACCCGCAGCTGCACTACGACATCAGCGGCGATCATCCGGTGTGGTCGGGCTTCGACCGCCCGCTGGTCGGCGGCCTGGGCGCTGGCAAGTCCCTCAAGGACTACATGGCCAACAAGGACAGCTACGCCATTGGCGCCTTCTCGTCGGAAGGCAACAACGAGGTCAACTCGGACATGAACGTGTTCCGAGCCGACGGTCACTACAAGTTCGACGACAAGCTCCTGGGCTTCATCACCAAGATCGACGGCGGCGTGCGTCAGAGCAAGCGCACGGTCGAGGTCGAGCAGTTCCACCTGTTCTCGGGCTTCTACGGCGGCACGCCGGGCGCGGTGCAGGCCAACGGCCAGCCGGTGCCGGCCGGCGGCTGCGAGGCTCAGTGGAAGGCCATCGACGTCGTCATGAACCAGAACCAGTGCCAGGCTGGCGAGTTCGTGCCGGATCCGGTCACCGGCCAGCCGGTGTTCCAGGGCTACACGGTCAATCAGCCGACGCGTCTGGACACCTACAACAACGTGGTCTGGGTCGACGACCTTGGCGGCGTCACCAGCGGCATTCCCGGCTTCTGGGCCATCGATCCGCGTGACTTCGACGACGCGGAAGCCTTCCACAAGAAGGTGTTCGGCGGCGCCATCCGGGTCCAGGTGCCGGGCCAGACCTACGACGTGTCCCTGAACGAGCAGAGCGCGTTCGGTTCGACCAGCTTCGAGCTGGGCGGCCTGTCGGGCATCTTTGGCCTACGCGTCATCGAGACCGAGCTGCGGGTGAAGCAAAACCTGACCGGCGACACCCGCAACTACGGCGACACCAACGCCGACGCGGGCGACCAGGTCACCGAGCGCAAGTACACCGACTGGCTGCCGTCGCTGAACGTCACCTACGACTTCAACGACCACCTGAAGTTCCGCTTCGCCTACAGCAAGACCATGCAGCCGCTCGACCTGGGCAACTATGGCGGTGGTCTGAAGATCAACACCGCCGACTGCGGCGCGGCCCTGCCGAACGTCCGCTGCGTCACCAGCGCCGAGGCCTCCGGCAACCCGATGCTGGATCCCTGGCGGTCACAGAACTTCGACGGCGCCGTCGAGTACTATTTCGGCCGCGCCTCGATGCTGAACATCTCGGCCTTCAAGCTGAAGATCGACAGCTTCGTGACCAGCGGCGTGACCACGGGCCGCTTCCCCGACCAGGACGGCGTGATCCGCCGCACGGTCAACGTCACCCTGCCCATCCAGGGCGACGGCGGCGAGGTCAAGGGCCTGGAACTGGGCGCCAAGCTGGCGGTCAGCGACTTCCTGCCCGACGCCGGCATCCTGTCGAACTTCGGCGTGGACACCAACTACACCTACTCGCCGAGCAAGGAGTCGCGCACGGGTCTGGACGGCGAGAAGCTGCCCTTCCAGGACAACTCCAAGCACCAGTTCAACCTGATCGGCTGGTACCAGGACGACAAGCTGCAGGCGCGCGTCGCCTACAACTTCCGCACCGATCGCCTGGCCGAGGTGATGAGCAACAACATCCCGATCTACCAGGACAGCACCGGTTATGTGGACGTGAACGTCAGCTATAACCTGCGCGACAACGTCACCCTGTACTTCAACGGGTCGAACGTCAGCGGCGAGATCGAGGAATATTACGCTCGCTTCGCCAAGGGTAAGACCCAGTACATTCGCCAGAACGAGTTCGAGCCCCGCTACACGCTGGGTGTCCGCGCGCGCTGGTAAGCGTTTCCTCTCACCTCCTGCCGGCCGCCGCGCTTCCCCCTTGCGGCGGCCGCTTTTTTCGCGAGGCGAGACCTGTCGGGCGACGCGGCGAGCCGCTAGCCTCGGCGCAACCGGGCGCCAGATCCGGATCCTGAACAGTCATGGGGAAGGTCCTATGCCGGACAACAGAGTCCGCAAGCTCGTGATCGTCGGCGGCGGGACCGCCGGCTGGATGGCGGCCGCGGCGCTGCGCCGGCATTTCCAGGGCGGTCCGCTGGAGATCACCCTCGTCGAAAGCTCCGAGATCGGCACGATCGGCGTCGGCGAGGCGACCATCCCAACGATCCGCGGCTTCTACCGGCAGCTGGGTCTCTCCGACATCGAGGTCATGCGCGCGACGCAAGGGACCTGCAAGCTGGGCATCCGCTTCGACGGCTGGCTGCGCGAGGGCCACGCCTTCATCCACCCCTTCGGCCTGTTCGGCCAGGACCTGCGGGGCGTCCCTTTTCATCACTATTGGCGCAAGCTGGCCCAGGGCGGCGAGCCGACGGACATCCAGGACTACTCGCTGGGCGCGTCGCTGGCGGCCGCTGGCAAGTTCATGGCCCCGCCGCGCGATCCGGCCAACAGCCTGTCGATCTTCGACTGGGCGCTGCACCTGGACGCGGGCCTGTTCGCCCAGCTGATGCGTCGCGTCGCCGAGGACAACGGCGTGCGCCGCGTCGACGCGCGCATCACCAAGGTCAACCTGCGGCCCGAGGACGGTTTCGTCGCTTCCCTCGAGCTCGACACCGGCGCCACCGTCGAGGGCGATCTCTTCATCGACTGCTCCGGTTTCCGGGGGCTGCTGATCGAGGAGGCGCTGGAGACCGGCTACGAGTCCTGGAGCGACCTTCTGTTCTGCGACCGCGCCTGGGCCGTCCAGAGCGAGGGCGTCGGCGATCCAGCCCCCTATACCGAGGTCAAGGCGCAGGCGGCCGGCTGGCGCTGGCGGATCCCGCTTCAGCACCGCTACGGCAATGGCTACGTCTTCTCCTCGCGGCACATCAGCGACGAGGCCGCCCTGGCCGAACTGAAGGCCGCCGTGCCCGATCGCCTGCTGCACGAGCCGCGCCTGATCCGCTTTAACCCAGGGCGCCGCAAGCAGGCCTGGAACCGGAACGTCATCGCCCTGGGCCTTTCCTCCGGCTTCCTTGAGCCCTTGGAAAGCACCTCGATCGCGCTGATCGAGACGGGCATCGAGAAGATCAAGGCGCTGTTCCCCGACAAGGACTTCGCGCCAGAGCTGATCGACGAATTCAATGACTGGTCCCGGCGCGAGATGGAGCGGGTTCGCGACTTCATCATCCTCCACTATTGGGCCAACAAGCGGTCCGAGGGGGGAGGGGGCGACACCGCCTTCTGGCGCGACTGCAACGCGGTCAGCCTCCCCGACAGCCTGCGCCGCAAAGTCGAGCTTTTCCGCCAGCGCGGTCACTTCGTCCGCTACCGCTGGGAGATGTTCCAGCCCGCCAGCTGGATGGCCATCTACGCCGGCTTCGAACTGCTGCCCGAGATGGTCGATCCGGCGCTCGACGGGATCGACGCCCAGGCGCTGAGCGCGCCGCTCGCCGAAATGCGCAAGGCGATCGCCGAGGTCGTGGCCTCCGCGCCGCCGCACGCCGCCTTCCTGGACCAGTATTGCCGGCCCGCCCCCGTGGCGGCGGAGTAGGACTCGTAGCGATGACCCACACCCACCCCAACGCTATCCGCAAGATCGTCATCGTCGGCGGCGGCTCGGCCGGCTGGATCGCGGCGGCGATGCTTAGCCACTACTTTCAACGCGGCGGGTGCGCGATCGAATTGGTCGAATCCGAGGAGATCGGCACGATCGGCGTCGGGGAATCGACGATTCCGCCGTTCCTTCAGCTGCTGGCCAGCCTCGGGATCGACGAGCAGGCGTTCATCCAGGCGACCCAGGCCAGCTTCAAGCTGGGCATCCGCTTCGAGGACTGGAAGGCCGAGGGCGAGCGCTATCTCCATCCGTTCGGCGCGATCGGCGGGGCGATCGGCCCTCATGAGTTCTACCAGTGCTGGCTGCGGGCCAAGGCGGCCGGGCATCCCTCCGAACTCCAGGATTTCGCGCCGGGCTCGGTCATGGCCGAGCAGGGCAAGTTCATGTTGCCCTTCAAGGCGCGGGGGACGCTGATTGGCGGGGCCAGCTACGCCCTGCACGTCGACGCGCGGCTGGTCGCCCGCTTCCTGCGCGACTACGCCGAGGCGCGCGGCGTCAAGCGCACCGAGGGCATCGTCTCCGACGTGATCACCCACGCCGACGGCTCGGTGGCCAAGGTGCGGATGAAGGACGGTCGCGAGATCGAGGGCGACCTCTTCATCGACTGCACGGGCTTTCGGTCCCTGCTGATCGGCAAGACGCTGGAGACGCCGTTCGACGACTGGTCCGACATGCTGCTGTGCGACCGCGCGGTGGTGGTGCAGACCGAAAACGTCGGCGCGCCGCATCCCTACACCCTGTCCAAGGCCGAGGCGGGGGGATGGCGCTGGCGCATCCCGCTGCAGCACCGCGCGGGCAATGGCTATGTCTTCTGCTCGCGGTTTGTCAGCGACGACGAGGCGCGCGCCACCCTGATGGGCCAGCTGGAGGGCCGGCCGCTGATGGAGCCGATGTTCATCCCGTTCAAGACGGGCGTGCGCCAGCGGCTGTGGGAGAAGAACGTCGTGGCCGTGGGCCTGGCGGGCGGCTTCATCGAGCCGCTGGAATCGACGGCCCTGCACCTGATCTATCGCGGCGTCGACTTCCTGCTGCGCTTCTTCCCAGATCGCGATTTCGATCCGGCGCTTCGGGCGGAGTACAATCGCCGGATGGTCGCCGACTACGAGGAGATCCGCGACTTCATCGTCCTGCACTACTGCAAGACCCAGCGCGACGACACGCCCTTCTGGCGGGCGGTTCGCGCGGCGCCGATCCCCGACAGCCTGAAGGAACGCATGGCCCTGTTCGAAGGCGCCGGCGTGCTGCGCGAAGGCGTCGACAACATGTTCCGAAATCCCTCGTGGCAGTCGGTCATGGAGGGCATGGGCGCGCGGCCGCGACGCTACCAGCAACTGGTCGACACGATCCCGTACGAGGTGATCCGCCAGACCCTGGACCAGTCCGCCCCGATGCTTGCGGCCCAGGTCGCGGGTCTGCCCAGCCACGGCGAGTTCCTGGCCAAGAACTGTCCCGCGCCCCCGCCAGAGGCGCCTGTCGCGCCGTTCAGGACCGTCGCCTAGCGAGACGTCGCCGGGACGCGAAACGACAAACGCCCCGCCGGTCTCTCGACCGACGAGGCGCTCGCGCTTGTCAGCGCCGGGACGCGCGGAGCGTCCCGACGAGATCGGATCAGAACGTGTACCGCAGCGTCGCGGAGGCGGTGCGACCCAGGTAGGTGCGGCCGAGCACCACGCCGCTGGCCGGGATCGTGGCCTGTTCGGAGTCGGACAGGGCCAGCTTGTTGAACACGTTGTTGACGTTCAGCATCAGCTGCACGTTCTCGACCGGACGGACCTGCACGAAGGCGTTGACCAGCTTGTAGGCCGGCAGCTTCAGCTGGTTGGTGTCCTGCGCGAAGCTGCTGGTGGTTCCGATCACGTTGAAGCCCACCGTGGCGTACTTCAGCTCGACCTGCGGCGTCACCGAGTAGATGAAGTCGGCCTGGTGGCGCGGCTTGTTGCCGATCAGCTGCGGGCGGGTGGCGTCGCTGGTGATCTTGGCGTCCGTATAGGTGGCGCCGGCGTTGACACTGAACGGCCCCTTGCGGACGGCCGCCTCCAGCTCGACGCCCTTGGCCTTGTAGCCGCGCACGATGTTCAGAACCTGAGCCGAGCCGTCGGCGCCGCTCACGATCTGGGTGTTGCGCTCGCCGGTCTTGGCCGAGAAGCCGGTGACGTTGAAGGTCACGCCCGAGATCCGGTACTTCAGACCCAGTTCGGCCTGCTTGACGGTGTCGTAGGCGCTGTCGTTGTCCACCAGCTTGCCGGTGTCGTAGTTGACCGCCGGCGTGAACAGGATCTTGTCCGCCGAGGCGCGACCGCCGCGGCTGTAGCGGCCGAAGACGGCCAGTTGCTCGGCGACGCGGTAGTTCACGCCGGTCGAGTAGCTGAGGTAGTTGTAGTTGTAGTCAACCTTGCCGGGCCGGCCGAGCGGCAGCACCGACACCTTCGTCTCGGCCGTCGAGATGACGCCGTCACGGTTCATGTCGACGGACCCCACGCCCACGCGTCCGCCGCCCAGCTCCATGCCGTACAGCGTGCCGCGGACCTTGCCGATGTCGTAGCGCAGGCTGCCGCCCACCGCGATCTTGCCGAGGCGGTAGTTGACCGAGGCGTACGGCGCGTTGACGCCGTAGTTCATGTCGTAGACCCGGCGGAAGGTGGTGTTCAGACCGTAGGAGACATAACCATCCTGCGTGTACGGCACGCCAGCCGCGGTCTTGGTGTTGATCAGCGTGGACTGGCCATCGCCCGCGGCGCTAGCCAGGACGTTGAGGAAGTTCAGGTCCGTCGCATAGTCCTGGGACGATGCGTAGAAGCCGGCGGTCGTCGTCAGTTCGCCGCTCTTGATGTCCCAGACGCGGCTGGCGCGGATGTCATTGGTGACGTTGTCCAGGCTCTTGATCTTGGTGTTCAGCTGCAGCGAGGAGGTCAGCAGGCCGTTGCCGTTCAGGGTCGTCGCGGTGACGGCCTGGCCCACGTTGGGGCCCGACGCGTAGCTGAGCGTGGCGCCGGCGCCGCCATAGGCCGCCGACAGAACGGACGCCTGGTTCACCGAGATCGGGCGAATGGTCAGGTTGCCGCCGCCCACGTCGGAGAAACGGAACTTCTCGCTGATGGTCCACCCGTTCACGTCGAACTGAGCATCGACGCCCACCGACTTGACCACGGCATGTTGGCCGCCGCGAACATCATCGTGCATCAGGTTGTTGTTTTCGTCCAAGCGGACGACGTTGCTGACATAGGGCGACAGCAGCGAGTCGGTCTTCAAGTTGAAGTTCGCCGGGCCGCTGAAGGTCGGATCGGCGTCGGTGCCGCTGACCTTGATCGGGATGAAGGTGTAGGCTGGCGTACGATCGTTCAGGTACTTGCCGTAGACCCGCACATAGCCGTTGTCGAACGTCTTGGTGATGTTGGCCTTGATCTGCCCGCCCTTGTAGGCGGTGAAGCCGACGTCGCGCGGACCTTCGCCCTGGCGATAGAAGCCGCCGACGTGGAAGCGCAAGGTGTCGCTGATCTTGCCGCCGTAGTCGCCCTCGACGCGCTTCTCGCCGTAGTTGAGACCGTAGGTCCCCTGGATCGCGCCGCCCTCGGTGTCGCCGGTCTTGGAGATCAGGTTGATCACGCCGCCCGGCGAGTTCGAGGCGAAGGTCGAGGCCGAGCCGCCGCGGATGGTCTCGATCTGCGAGAGGTTGAGATCGGCGCGCATGAACATGTCCGTGCCGAGCTGGTACATGTCGCCGAACTCGAGGACGGGCAGGCCTTCTTCCTGGAGCTGCACGTACTTCGAGCCCGTGCCCGACAGCGGCAGGCCGCGGATCGAGTAGTTCGCGTTACCTTCGCCGATCGCGTA
This sequence comes from uncultured Caulobacter sp., assembly GCA_936942565.1. Lineage (GTDB taxonomy): Bacteria > Pseudomonadota > Alphaproteobacteria > Caulobacterales > Caulobacteraceae > Caulobacter. The sequence continues at coordinate 19,152 of CAKZJK010000369.1, forward strand.
CTCGGCGCGGATCCCGGGAATGTTGCGCAGAACCTCGCCCAGCGAGTGGGCGCCGTAGGTTTCGAATTCCGAAGCGCGCAGGGCGCTGGTGGAGGTGGCGCTGTCCAGACGGTCGCGCCCCTTGGCGACGCCGGTCGAGAACACCGCCTCGCCCTGATCCTTACCGCCCGCGCTCTGAACGGCCTTGTCCGCGGCCTGAGCGGCCGCCGGCATGATCAGCAGAAAGGGCGCGATCGCCGCGGTCACGTACAGATACTTCATTTCTAATCCCCGCTTTAAGTACTAGAAGAATTTGCTTTGTGTGATGGCAATGCGGCGGCCACGGTAACTTATGTATGAACACCTGCTCGAAATGGCTCAGTATTGGGTGCGACAAATCGCGCCACCAACTAAGGGCTGGTGCTTTATTTGGCGTGAGGTCCACATCTGTCAGGGGTCAGTATTTCTAGTTGCTAGTGATTTTCATGCACGAAGAGATCAATCTTAGGTATTTATTGTTTGCCGGCGTTGCTCCCGGTCGAGCGCGCTCGCGTCCGCCTCGGAGGACGTGACACTTGTCGCGCGGTGTCGCGCCGGGTGACGCGCGAGCGCGGGACGCCCGGTTGGACGGGCCGCGAATTCGCCTCGCCTTGTTCTGGAGCAAGGTTTCCCGCTCCCGCCAGGTCTATCGGTGGCGGCGAGCGGGCGGCTCGCCCGCGCCCAGACAAAGGTGAGTGAAGATGTTGAAGTCCGTTCTCGTCGCCGGAGCCATGATCGGCGCGGTGGCGATCGCCGGGACCGCTGGCGCGGCCGAACTGCGGGTCAAGATGCAGAACCAGGGCTCGCAGGGCATGATGGTGTTCGAGCCGGCGACCGCGAAGCTGAAGGTCGGCGACACCATCCGCTTCATCCCGACCGACGTTGGCCATAACGTCGAGACGATCCCCGGCATGTGGCCGGCCGGCGTGGCGCCCGTGAAAGGCCTGATCGGCAAGGAAGTCGTCGTGAAGGTCGCCAAGTCGGGCGTCTATGGCTTCAAGTGCGCGCCGCACTGGGCGATGGGCATGGCCTTCGTGGCCAAGGTCGGCGACGGCAAGCCGAACGCCGCACAGGCGGAAGCCGCCATCGCCACCGCGCCGAGCATGGCCAAGAAGCGTCTGACGGCCGACTTCGCCGCGATCAAGTAAGCAAATCAGGACGCCGTCGCTCTTGGAGCCAGCGCGCGAGGACGCGCGCTGGCCTCAGACCTCGCCGCCGATGCGTTCGACTTCTCCGGCCAGGGCGGGAAGATCCAGGACGTGCAGGGTCCGACCGGTCTGGCGGACGATGCCCAGGCCCGCCAGCCGGTTCAGTTCGCGGGTCACCGGCTCGCGCTGGCTGCCCAGAAGCGCGGCGAGCTCCGCGTGGGTGGGGCAGGGGCTGATCACGGCCTGACGGCCATCCGGGCTGGCGGCGCTGGCCATCCGCAGCAGTTCGATGTCGACGCGACAGGCCACCGAGATGGCGGTCAGTTCGAAGAGTCGGTCCGTCAGCGACCGCGCCAGACCCGCCATGTCCTCCAGCAGCGCCCTCATGAAGCGGGGCGACTCCTCGAACAGCCGACGCACCAGAGACTGGGGCAGGCGGGCGATGCGGGAGTCCTCCAGCGCCACGATATTGACCGAGCGCGGCAGGCCGTCGATCGCCGAGATTTCTCCGAAGTAGTTTCCAGCCGTGATGCGCCGATAGCCGACCTCGCGACCGGACCTGGCGTACTGATTGGCCAGAAGAACGCCCTCCAGAAGCAGGTAGATGCCGCCCTCCTCGTCGTGGCGCTGCAGGATCATCTCACCCTTGCCGTAGCTCAGCTGCTCGACCGCGCCGCCCAGGGTTTCAATCTCAGGCTGAAGCATGTGTCGGAATACACGATTTGCGCGATAGTCTTTAGGCCAAGCTGCTTTCGGCGTATGGGACGGCGGGGGGGCGAGCGATGGAGAAATCGTTTTCATCGAAGGACGCTCCTGCTGTCGATCGGGGGCGATGGATGGATAGCCGACAGCGGTACAAGGCGTTTATCAGTTATAGTCACCGCGATCGCAAAGCCGCTCAATGGCTTCACCGCGCGCTTGAGACCTACCGCCCGCCGCGCCTTCTCGCCAAGGGCGGAAATGACCTCTCCAAGGCGACTCTGCGGCCTATCTTTCGCGACCGCGACGAGCTGAGCGCGTCTCTTGATCTGAATGAAGCCATCAGGACCGCGCTCGAGCGCTCGGACGCGCTGATCGTGTTGTGCTCCGAGGCGTCGGCGGCCTCGCGCTGGGTGGACCAGGAGGTCGACTATTTCCTGAAGGGCGCCGCTCCGGAGCGGATCATCTGCGTGATCACGCCGGAGGTCGGGGCGAACACCGATCTGGCCGCCATCCTGCCGCCCTCGCTGCGCGCGGCGCTGCCGCGGGGCGTGGAGCCGCTGGCGGTGGACCTGCGTCCGAACGGCGACGGCCGGCGGCTGGCGCGCCTGAAGATCGCCGCGCGGCTGCTCGGCGTGGCCCTCGACCGACTGGTTCAGCGCGACGCTCGGCGGCGCCTGCGGGTGATGGCCGCGTTCACGTCGGCGGCGGTGGCCCTGACGATCGGCATGGGCGCGATGACGGCGGTGACCTTGAAGTCCCGCCAGATCGCTCGGCAACAGCGTGACGAGACCGAGGCCCTGGTGGCCTTCATGCTGGGCGATCTGCGTCAGCAGCTCGAGCCGGTGGGGCGGCTGGACGTGCTCGACAGCGTCAGCGCCAAGGTGTTGGCCTACTACGCCAAGGCCCAGACGGACAGATTGGACGACAAGGCCCTGGGCCAACGGGCCAAGGCCCAGACCCTGCTGGGCACCATCCGCGAGCAGCGAGGCGATCTCGTCGGCGCCGAGCACGCCTTCTCCCAGGCGGCGGCGACCACGCACACCCTGGTCGAACGCAATCCTCGCAACGGCGACTACGTCTTCGACGAGGCGCAGAACGTCTTCTGGCTAGGCTACGTCCAGTGGCGTCGCGAAGACTTGGCGGGAGCCGAACGCCGCTTCCGGCGCTATGACGAGCTGGCCCACAAGCTGGTGGCGCTCGATTCCACCCGGCCCGACTGGCGGATCGAGGTCGCCTACGCCAAGAACAACCTGGGCACGCTGTTCTTCGAGCAGGCGCGGGTGGAAGAGGCTCTGACCGCCTTCCGCGAGGCCTCGTCGGTGTTCCAGGCTGAACTGACGCGCGCGCCCAACGATCAGAAGCTGAGCGAAGGACTGGCCAACTCGCGGGCCTGGGCGGCGGACTGCCTGCTGCGCCTGGCGCGTCCGCGCGAGGCCTACGCCGAACGCGAGGCGTCGGTTCGCCTTCTCGAGGAGGCGCTCGCCCAAAACACCGCGGACAAGCGCCTGACGGCGCGCGCCGTGGCCGCGCGGGTGGCGCTGGCGCGGCTGGAGCTGGACCTCGGTCGGATGGGCTCGGCGCTGGCGCGGTCGGACGAGAACCTCAAGCGGCTGCGCGGCCTGTCGGCGCTGGACCCGACGAACGCTCGCTGGCGAGAATATCTGGCCAACAGCCTCATGGATCGGGCCGACCTGGCGCTGTGGTCTGGACGGTTGGACGACGCCAGGGCCGCCGACGCCGAGGCGGGCAGGATCCTCGCGAGCCGGAGTTCGGGCCCCAAGGCCGAGCCTTGGAACGACAAGTTCGAAGGCCGCCTGGAACAGCAGGCGGTGATCATCGCGCGACAGACCGGACGGCCGGAAGCCGCGCGAGCGCTGGCCGAGGCCCTGGCCGCGCGCATGAAGACGAGCGCCTGGCGCGAGGACGCGGGCGCCGCCAGCCTCTACGCGTTCGCGCAGCTGGAGGCGGGACGACCCGCCTCGGCCGTCGAGGCTCTCTGGCCCTGGCGGGCGTCCGTGTCGTCGGCCAGCCGCGACGTGCTGGCGCGCGCCCTCGTCGGCGCGGGTCGCGGGGACGAGGCCGCCGAGATCGTGCGCGGCCTAGCGAAAGCGGGTTACGCGCACCCCGGATTCCTTGCGTTTTGGCGAGACTCTCTTTCTGGTGGAGCTTCCTTTCGGGAGGCGCATCAATGACTGAACCCACACCTAGCAAAGTCGTCGAGATCGTGATCGGCATGAACCGTCACGACAACTACAACTTCATGAACGTTGTCGACCCCAAGCATCCGAAGCCGCTGAGTCTGGATCTCAGCGAGCGCTGCGAGCTGTTCTTCCGGCTGAGCGACGAACTGGTGAAGGCGGGCTGGAAATTCCAGGCGCGGCCGATCCGGGTCAACGAGGACTACGGAATCAACTTCTCCAGCTACCTGTGGGTCAACACCGGAATCAAGGGCGAGCCCGTCGCCCCGTTCACCGGCTTCAAGATCATCTACGAATGCGCGCGGATGGGCATCTACACCTACAGCCTGTTCATGCTCGACTCGCTGCTGCAGAAGATCACCCTCGATCCGGACGTCGAGAACGGCACGGGCCAGGTTCCCTGACCCAGGACACGCCGTTCGATCGCGATGAAATCGCCGCGCTGATCCGGCGCGGCGAGATCCTCGCGGCCTACGACATCGCTCACGCCGCGCTTGACGGCGAGGCCGCGCCGCCCGGCGCGGCCTATGCCGCCGTTCTTTGCCTGGCCCGGGCGGGCGCGCTGGACTTCGCGCGCTCCGAATATGTCCGTCTGGGTCTCGCCCAGGACGACGACGCCGATACGATCGCCCTGGGCGCGCGGCTTCTGAAGGATGTCGCCCTGGCCAGCCGGGGCGCTCGGCGGATCGCCTTCGCGAAGGCCTCGCGTCTCCGCTACGAAACCCTTTCCGATCGCTTCGGCGGCGTCTACGGCGCGATCAACGCCGCCACCATGACCCTGGTCGCGGGCGATCGCGCCGGGGCCGTCTCGCGCGCGGCGGCCGTGCTGGGGACGCCGCCGTCGGGCCTGACCGGCGAGGCCGCCTACTACGAGGCCGCCAGCCGCGCCGAGGCGCTCTTCCTAGTCGGCGACCTGGACGCCGCGCGCCGCGGCATGGAGCAGGCGCTGACCTTCGCGCCGCGCGCCTACGCCGCCCACGCCTCCACGCTCCGCCAGATGGAGATGCTGTGCCGCGAGCTCGGCGCCGACGCGGCTTGGCTGGCGCCGTTCCGACCGCCGGTCTGCGCGCATTTCACCGGCCATATCCAGAACGTATGCGACGAGGTCCTTCGCCCGCGCATCGACGAGGCGCTCGCCGCGGCGCGGGTCGGGTTCGGCTATGGCGGCCTGGCCGCCGGCGCCGACATCGTCTTCGCCGAGGCCCTGCTGGACGCGGGCGGCGAATTGCATGTCGTGCTGCCCATCAACCGCGCCGCCTTCGTCGAGGTCTCCGTCACGCCCTTCGGCGAAGCCTGGGTCGCGCGCTTCGAGCGCTGCATGGCTCGCGCGGCCTCGGTCCGCTACGCCTCGCGAGACCCCTATCTCGGCGACGAGCAGGTGTTCGCCTACGCCAGTCAGTTCGCCATGGGCTGCGCGGTGCTTCGCGCCCAGACCCTGGCGACCGAGGCGGTGCAACTGGCGGCCTGGGATGGCCGCGCGGCGCCAGGGCCTGCGGGAGTCTCGGCCGACATGGCCTACTGGGCGCGAAGCGGTCGTCGCGGCGTGGTGATCGCGGTCGACAGGCCGGTTCCCGCCGCGCGCGTTTCTCCGCCCGCCGAGACCGGCTCGCGGGCGATGAAGGCCATGCTGTTCGCCGACGTGCAGGGCTTCGGCGCGCTGCGGGACGACCAGATCCCGGCCTTCATGGAAGGGGTCATGGGGCGACTGGCCGAAGTGGTCGAGGGCTTGGGGGCGCGGCCCCGGCACATCGAGACGTGGGGCGACGGTCTGTTCCTGGTTTTCGACCAGCCGATCGACGCGGCCCTGGCGGCGCTGGCCTTGCTGGAGGCCTATCGCGCGGTGGACCTGGGGTCGCTGGGCTTGCCCCGAGGTCTCGGCCTTCGGATCGGGGGGCACTACGGCCCGGTGCATCTGGGCACCAATCCCCTGACCAAGGCCCCGTCGGTGGTCGGCGCCCACGTCGTCGTCGCCGCGCGCATCGAGCCCAACGCCGCGCCGGGCTCGGCCTATGTCAGCGAGGCCCTCGCCGGCGCCCTGGCGACGTTCCATGGCGACCGCGTGCGTTGCGCGCTGTCGATCAATCACGATCACAAGTTCGGTCGCCGCCATCAGGCCTGCGAATTCCGTATATCCGGAACGGAAGGTGCGGCTTACCTTCAGCTCGGCCTCAATCTCAACTATCCGGTGGGCGAGCCCGATATCCTGGAAATCCACCCCAAAGGTGGCGATGGCTGGGTCACTGTGCCTCTGCAAGGCGCCTGGTTTCCCGACGCCTTTGTCGGCCGCATGGCCAATCTGCAGCGCTATGCCTCTGGTGAAGATATCGAACTTG
>CAKZJK010000370.1 GCA_936942565.1 uncultured Caulobacter sp.
CAGGACGCCGCCCGCCGAGTTCTGCGGACGATAGGCGGTGTTGGCCGCCGCCGAATAGGTGAAGCCGGTTTCGCCGCCGGTGTCGCGGTAGCGCAGCGAGGCGCCCATGTGGACCGTGTCGGTCGGCGTCATGACCGGCGCGTAGGTGCCGCGAACCATGAAGCCCGAGCGTTCCTTGGCGTTGTTGACGTCGTAGCCGCCAGCGGAGACGTCGGCCTTGTTGATCGAGTCGCCTTGCAGGGCGCCGCGCACCGACCAGTTCTTGCCGACCTTGGTGGCCTGGGCGGAGAGCACGAAGCCGTTGTCGGTCAGATCGCCGAACGGGCCACGCTCCATGAAGGTGATGTTCTTGATCGAGGTGAGGTTCTCGAGACCGCCGACCTTCTGGTTGCCGACGGCGAGCAGCATGCCGCTCTTGGTCTTGTATTCGATGACCGCGTCGTCCCAGCCCCAGGCGCCGCCGTTGGCCGCGCCGCCCTCGATGCGATAGGCCCAAGCGCCGAACGAGCCCTCGGCGCCCAGGAACACCTGACGGGCGCGCAACTGGCGTGACTTGTAGGACGGGCCGGTGTCACGGTTGACGTCGACATTGACGCCGTCGACCAGCACGCGGCCGCGGAGCTTGAAGGTGGCGCCGCTGGCGTCGGTGAAGCGCGGGGAGCCTTCCCACTTGATCTGGGTGGCGGGCGCGGGCGCTGCGGCGGGCTTGGCGACGGGCGCGGCGGCCTTGGTTTCCAGCGCCTTGAGCTGGTCCTGCATCACCTTGATCTGCGCCTTCAGCTCCTCGAGCGAGGCGGCGTCGGTCTTGGGCGCCTCTTGAGCGGCGGCGGCGCTGGCCAACATGGTGGCGGCCAGCAGAGTTACCGAGAATAGTTTGCGCACGAGAGATCGCCTTATTTTCTGATACAACCAGAATTGTTGGGCGAAGTTGATCGGCTCGTCGGGTGAATTCGTGATTAATACATGGTGACCCGCGACAATATGACCTAGCTAAGAACCGAATAGAGCCTCGGTCCTTGATATGAATTCTGAATATCGCGGTTATATAAAAGATAATCTTCGAGTTGCGAGCACGAGGCTCGTCAACCTTTCGGTCGTCGGGCAATGACTCGGAGATGGGCGCGGGGATCTCCCGGCGCGGCCAAGCTCAGCCCTCGGCGGCGACCACGCCGAACTTGATCCAGAGCGCCTGGTCCTTGAGGTTCTTGCGAACCCAGGCGGCGTGGACCTCGCGCTCGCCGTCGGTCGAGCGGGGCGCGAGCGGTCGGGGTCGAGCTCCGTACGATCCCTGGATGGCGGCGGACACGGCTAGCGTCTCGACCGCGTGGGTCAGTTCCAGGGCCCGTTCCTTGCCGCCCTGCAGTTCGAGATAGACCTCGGCCAGCAGGTGGGCGTCGATCAGGGCGCCGTGCTTGTCGCGGCTTTCCAGGCTGATCTTGAAGCGTTTGCACAGCGCGTCGAGCGAGTTGTACATGCCCGGGAAGCGCTTTTTGGCCATGGCCAGGGTGTCGACCCAACGATCCTCGTGGATCGGGGCGCGGCCGCATTTCTGCAGCTCGAAATTGACGAACTGACGGTCGAAGGCGGCGTTGTGGGCCACGACCACGCTGTCGCCGACGAACTCGACGAAGCGGTCGGCGATCTCGTGGAACTTGGGCTTGCCGGTCAGGAAGGCGCTGGACAGGCCGTGGACCTTCTCGGCCTCGGCCGGCATGTCGCGCAGCGGGTCGCAATATTCGTGGAACGAGCGGCCGGTCGGCATGAAGTCGACCACCTCGATGCAGCCGATTTCAACCAGGCGGTCGCCCGTCTTGGGATCGAAGCCGGTCGTTTCGGTGTCGAGGATGATCTCGCGGGCCATGGCCCTTCTTTGCGACCGTTCGACTTCCGCATCAAGCGTGACGGGAAGTTCTCAACAGAGTCAGAAGGTCGCGCACCTGGGCTCGTGCCTGCTCGACGCCCTGGCCGGTGTCGATGACGAAATCGGCGCGGACGCGCTTCTCGGCGTCCGGCGTTTGGCGCGCCAGGATCGCCTCGAACTTCTCCGGCGTCATTTCGGGGCGGGCCAGGACGCGGGCGCGCTGGACCTCGGGCGGGGCCGAGACGACGACGACCTTGTCGACGCTCTTCTGGCCGCCGGTCTCGAACAGCAGCGGGATATCGAGGACGACGACATCCCGGCCCTCGGCCTGGGCCTTCTCGAAGAAGCCGACGCGGTGGGCGCCAACCAGCGGGTGAACGATCGCCTCCAGCTTGGCCAGGGCCTCGGGATCGCCGACGACGCGGGCGCTGAGCTTGGCCCGGTCGATGGCGCCGTCGACCACCACGCCCGGGAAAGCCGCCTCGACCGGGGCGACGGCCGCGCCGCCGGGGGCGTAGAGCGCGTGAACGGCGGCGTCGGAATCGTAAACCGGAACGCCCTCGGCCTCGAACATGGCCGCGGTCGTCGACTTGCCCATGCCGATCGATCCGGTCAGGCCGAGGATCAGCATGGTTCACCCAGGAGCTTCAGGGCCAGGCCCCGCGCGTCGACGGCGGGGGAGGGGGCCACGCCATAGATCGCCTCGAAGGTCGGTATGGCCTGGCGCAGCAGCATCTCCAGGCCATCCACCGTGCGGCGGTCGGCGGCCTCGGCGCGGCGCAGGAACTCGGTGCGCAGGGGCTTATAGACCATGTCCATCACCACGGCGGTCTTCGGCGTCAGGGTAAGGTCGGCCGCCGGACCCTCACCGCCGCCCAGGCCCAGCGAGGTGGCGTTGATCACGAGCCCGGCGTCGGCCAGCAGGTCCGGGAGGGAAGCCTCCTCCGCCGCGACGACCCTGGCCCCGAAGGCGTCGGCCAGGTCCTGGGCGCGGGCCAGGGTGCGGTTGACGACGCGGATCTCCGGCGCGCCGGCCAGCAGCAAGGCGGCGACCGCTCCCCGCGCCGCGCCGCCCGCCCCGAGGATGACCACCGGCGCGGCCTTGGCGTCGAAGCCCGGCGCTTGAGCCTCGACCGCGCCGAGCAGGCCGGGACCGTCGGTGTTGTCGGCATGGACCGAGCCATCGGCCGCGAACAGCAGAAGATTAGCCGCCCCGGCCATCTTCGCCAGGTCGCTGGCGGTGTCGGCGATCGCCAGCGCCCGCTCCTTGAACGGAATGGTGACATTGACCCCGCGCACCGCGCCGCCGCGCAGGCCGTCGACGAAGGTCTCGAACCGCTCCGCCGTCGGGGCGAAGGGCACATAGGCGGCGTCGAGGCCCGCCGCCTGGATCCAGGCGTTGTGGATCACCGGGCTCATTGAGTGCTTGATCGGCTGGCCGCAGACGCCGCCGACGATCGCCGCGCCCGAAATCGTCCCCGAAATCGTCGACGTCATGCGACCAAGGCTCCGTGAAGACGCAGGAAGTCCAGAAGTCCGACCAGGGGCAGACCCAGTATGGCGAAGTAGTCCCCGTCGACCTGGTCGAATAGCTGCACGCCCTCGCTCTCCAGTTCGTAGCAGCCGACCGACCACAGCAGGGCCTCGCCGCGACGCTCTATATACTGGTCGAGCCAGGCCTGGCTGAACGGCCGGACCGAAAGCTTGGCGGTCTCGACGATCCGCCAGATCGGCTGGCCGTCGCGCGCCACGACCACGGCCGAATGCAGCTTGTGAACCTGCCCGCGCAGCTCCAGCAGCCGGGCGCGGGCCTCGTCCAACGTGTCGACCTTGTCGATCAGCTGGCCGCGCAGGTCGAGCGTCTGGTCCGCGCCGATCACGAGACCCGGGCGCTTCGTCGAGACCTTGACCGCCTTCATCTCGGCCAGCGCGTCGGCGATGTCGCGCGGGGTGACCTCCTCGGCCAGCAAGCCGGCCTTGGCGGCGTCCTCGTCGACGCCCGAGCCGACCGCCTCGAAGGCGACGCCGGCGTTCTTCAGGATCATCTGGCGGGCCGAGCTCTTGGACGCCAGGGTTACGGGAGTCAGCGTCAAAGGTGTCAGGCTCCCAGGACCTCGACCTTGCCGCGGCCGCCCGACAGCAGGTTGATGACCGCCGCCGCCGTTTCCTCGACCGAGCGGCGGGTGATGTCGATGACCGGCCAACCCTGGCGCTCGAAGAGGCGGCGGGCGGCGATGATCTCCTGGCGCACCGCGTCGGCGTCCACATAGTCGCTCTCGCGGTTCTCCTTCAGGGAGAGCAGGCGGTTGCGGCGGATCTGGATCAGCCGGTCGGGCGAGGTGATCAAACCGACGATCAGGGTGTTCTTCAGCTCGAACAGATCCTGGGGCGGCGGACGGCCCGGCACCAGCGGCACATTGGCGGCGCGCACGCCCCGGTGGGCCAAGTAGATGCAGGTCGGGGTCTTGGAGGTGCGCGACACCCCCACCAGGATCACGTCGGCCTGGGTCAGGTCCTGGCCGCCCTGGCCATCGTCGTGGGCGATGGCGTAGTCGAGCGCCTCGATCCGGTCGAAATAGTCATTGGTCAGGGCGTGCTGGGCGCCGACCCGGGTCGAGATCCGCGCGCCGAGATAACGCGACATCGCGCTGACCACGGGATCCAACGCGGCGATGCACGGCATCTCCAGCTTGCGGCAGCCCTCCTCGAGCGCCGCGCGCAGGCCCGGATCGACGATGGTGTGCATGACCACGCCCGGCGCGCCGGCGATCTCCTCCAGCGCCCTGTCGAGCTGCCGGGTGGAACGCACCAGGGCGTAGATGTGCTCGATCGGCAGGATGTCGGTGAACCGGGCGCAGACGGCGCGCGCCATGGCGTTCAGGGTTTCGCCCGTGGAGTCCGACACCAGATGGATGTGGAAGTAGGTCGCGAAACGCGGGGGCAGCCGTTCGCCTTCGCCGCCAGCGCCCTGACTCTCCTGTGGATCATCCGTTAACGGTTGTTTAACCACTAGCCCTGCCTCTGGGGACGCCTGGGCGCCGAATGGCCCGAGAGGCGTCGTGACATGGCGCCGCTGTGATCAACGGTCGCATTGCTCGCGTACCATCCCCAGGCTCGACCCGCATCCCCGAAGTCTGAATCCCGGTTGTCCAAATCGCGGGGAAGAGTCTCGCGAGGGGTCTTTCGCGCACCGCCGTTAATTAAGTTTTCATTAAGACCTTCAACGGCCTGGAAAGCCCTCCACAGTATTAACAGAGGGTTAACCACATGTGCGGGGCCTTGTGGGAAAAGGCCCATGGCGTGTGGGAGTCGGCCGCGCCGAGCGGGTTGTCCACGGTTTGCAGTTGCCCTCCTGCTCCCTCTTCCAAAACCTAATTTCTTATTAAGATATGTTAGAAAGAGCTTAAGGGGCCTGAGGGCTTGAGCCGAAGCCCGCGCCGGGCTTTAACCCGAGCCATGACGTCGCCTTCCCAGACCCCCCACCAGATTCCGAAGTTTCTCGCCGCGCTTTCCGGCGAGACGCACGCCCATCCGCCGATCTGGTTCATGCGTCAGGCTGGGCGGTATCTGCCGGAGTACCGGGCGGTGCGCGCCACGGCGCCCGACTTCATCAGCTTCTGCTTCGATCCTGAAAAGGCCGCCGAGGTCACGCTGCAGCCGATGCGGCGCTTCCCGTTCGATGCGGCCATCGTCTTCGCCGACATCCTGCTGATCCCCGGCGCGCTGGGCCAGAAGGTCTGGTTCGAGGCCGGCGAGGGTCCCAAGCTCGGCGACATGCCATCGGTCGAGTCCATGGCCGAAAAGGCCGGCGAGGCGGGCAAGGCCCTATCGCTCGTCGGGGAGACGCTGACGCGGGTTCGCTCGGCGCTGGATCCGGCAAAGGCCCTGATCGGCTTCGCCGGCGCGCCCTGGACCGTGGCGACCTATATGATCGAGAAGGGCTCCAGCGACCGTAGCGGCGCGCGGACCTTCGCCTACCAGAACCCCGAGACCACCGACGCCCTGATCCAGGTGCTGGTCGACTCGACGATCGACTACCTGGCCATGCAGGTCGACGCCGGCGCGCAAGCCGTGAAGCTTTTCGAGAGCTGGGCCGAGGGCCTGTCCGAGCCGCTGTTCGATCGCCTGGTCACCAAGCCGCACAAGAAGATCGTCGAGGGCCTGCGGGCCCGGGGCGTCACCGTCCCGATCATCGGCTTCCCTCGCGGGGCCGGCGCCCTGGTCGAGGGTTACGCCGCCGAGGTTCCGGTGCAGGGCGTGGCGCTCGACACCCAGGCCAGCGCCAAGCTCGGCCAGATGATCCAGAAATCGAAGACCATCCAGGGCGCGCTCGATCCGCTGCTGCTGCGGGCCGGCGGCGACGCGCTGCTCAAGCGCGTGGACGAGCTGCTCGAACAGTGGAACCAGGGCCCCTATATCTTCAACCTGGGCCACGGCATCTTGCCGGACACGCCGATCGCCCACGTCGAGGCCGTGCTGGAACGGGTGACCGGACAGAAGGTGGTCAAGTGACCAAGAAGCTCGCCGTCGTCCTGTTCAATCTCGGCGGACCCGATGGTCCGCGCGCGGTGCGGCCGTTTCTGTTCAACCTGTTCCGCGATCCGGCGATCATCGGCGCGCCCGCCCTGATCCGCTATCCGCTGGCGGCGCTGATCTCGACGACCCGCGAGAAGATGGCCAAGGCCAACTACGCGATCATGGGCGGCGGCTCGCCCCTGCTACCGGAAACCAAGAAGCAGGCCGACGCGCTGGAGACCGCCCTGACGGCGGCTCTGCCGGGCGTCGAGGCCAAGTGCTTCATCGCCATGCGCTACTGGCATCCGCTGACCGGCGAGACCGCGCGCCAGGTTGCCGCCTTCGCGCCGGACGAGGTGGTGCTGCTGCCGCTCTATCCGCAGTTCTCCACGACCACGAGCGGCTCGTCCCTGAAGGCCTGGCGCAAGGCCTACAAGGGCTCGGGCGCCGAAACGACGGTCTGCTGCTATCCGACGGACGGCGGCCTTGTCGACGCCCACGCCCGGATGATCCGCGAGACCTGGGAGAAGGCCGGTTCGCCGACCAATATCCGCCTGCTGTTTTCGGCCCACGGCCTTCCGGAGAAGATCATTCTGGCTGGCGATCCCTACCAGAAGCAGATCGAGGCCACGGCCGCCGCCGTCGCCGCCAAGCTGCCGGCCGGGATCGACTGGACCGTCTGCTACCAGAGCCGGGTCGGGCCGCTGAAGTGGATCGGTCCCTCGACCGACGAGGAAATCCGCCGCGCCGGCGCCGAGGGCAAGGGCGTGATGATCACCCCGATCGCCTTCGTCTCCGAGCACGTCGAGACCCTGGTCGAGCTCGATCACGAATACGCCGAACTGGCGCAGACCGTCGGCGCCGCGCCCTACATCCGGGTTCCGGCCCTGGGCGGCGCGCCCGAGTTCATCGACGGCCTGGCCGCGGCGGTCCGTAACGCCTTGAGCGAACGCGCCGGCTCGGTCGCACCGGCCTGTGGGTGGCGCTGTGGGGCCGAATGGTCCAAGTGCCCGCGTCGAGAAGGAGCCGCCGCGTGATGGATTTCCTGGTGGCGCACTTCAACCTGGTGCGCGGGCTTCACATCCTGTCGGTCATCGCCTTCATGGCCGGCATGCTCTACCTGCCCCGGCTGTTCGTCTATCACAGCAAGGCGGCGCCCGGCTCGGAGATGGCCGAGACCTTCGTGGTCATGGAGCGGCGGTTGCTGCGCGGGATTATCAATCCCGCCTCGATCGCCACGGCGCTGTTCGGCCTGGGCCTGATCCTGGCCGACGTCCAGGTCCGCGGCTGGAGTTTCCTCCTCGAGCCGTGGATGGCCACCAAGCTGGTCGCGCTGGTTGGCCTCTATGGCTTCCACGGCTTCCTGTCGGCGTCGCGCAAGAAGTTCGAGAAGGGCGAATATCCCCGCTCGGAGAAGTTCTGGCGGATGGTCAACGAGATCCCGTTCGTGCTGGCGATCGTGATCGTCATCTCGGTGACGACCAAGTTCCTGAACCACTAGACCGGTCGCGGCGCTTGACCCGCCGCCCGCCGCGTGATTTGCATCGGCGATCGGTTCGGCCTCGCCGGACCTTTTCCTTCCACGGACCGGCGCCCGTCCTGGCGCGCCCCGCGAGCGATCCGCTCCAAGGTCCGTCCCCCGAACGATCCGCGTCATCGTCAATCGACGCGCATGTCCCGGTCCTACCGGGCGTGACCCATGAAGTTCTACCGGCCGGACTCCGTCCTGGAGACCGCGCCCACCCTTGAGTCTTGTCATGACCGAAGAAACCGAAAACGAAATCCCGTCCTCGGAAGATGGGGCCGCCGAAGAGGCGACCATTGAAGACACCATCGCTGATACCGCCGACGTCGCCACCGAAGCCTCGGTCGAAGCCGAAGCAGAAGGCGAGGGCGACGACGAAGGCAACGGCATCGCCGAGGCCGTCGCGGCCTTGGGCCTGAAGTCCATGTCCCTGCAGGAGCTGAAGGAGAAATCCCCGGCCGACCTGCTGGCGTTCGCCGAGACCTTCGAGGTCGAGAACGCCAACTCCATGCGCAAGCAGGACATGATGTTCGCGATCCTGAAGACCCTCGCCGAGGAAGGCGTGGAGATCTCGGGCTCGGGCACCATGGAAGTGCTGCAGGACGGCTTTGGCTTCCTGCGCTCGCCGGAAGCCAACTATCTTCCGGGCCCGGACGACATCTACGTCTCGCCGTCGCAGATCCGGAAGTACGGCCTGCGCACCGGCGACAGCGTCGAGGGCGCGATCCGCTCGCCGCGCGAGGGCGAGCGCTACTTCGCCCTGACCAGCGTCACCAAGATCAATTTCGAGAGCCCCGAGAACGTGCGCCACAAGGTGCACTTCGACAACTTGACGCCGCTCTATCCCGAAGAGCGCCTGAACATGGAGCTCCCCGATCCGACCGTGAAGGATCGCTCGGGCCGCGTCATCGACATCGTCGCTCCGCTGGGCAAGGGCCAGCGCTGCCTGATCGTCGCCCCGCCGCGCGTCGGTAAGACGGTGATGCTGCAGAACATCGCCAAGTCGATCGAGACCAACCACCCCGAGTGCTACCTGATCGTCCTCTTGATCGACGAGCGCCCGGAAGAAGTCACCGACATGCAGCGCACGGTGAAGGGCGAGGTCATCGCCTCGACTTTCGACGAGCCGGCGACCCGCCACGTCCAGGTGGCCGAGATGGTCATCGAAAAGGCCAAGCGCCTGGTCGAGCACAAGCGCGACGTCGTCATCCTGCTGGACTCGGTCACCCGTCTGGGCCGCGCCTACAACACCACCGTCCCGTCGTCGGGCAAGGTGCTGACCGGCGGTGTCGACGCCAACGCCCTGCAGCGCCCGAAGCGCTTCTTCGGCGCCGCGCGGAACGTCGAGGAGGGCGGCTCGCTGTCGATCATCGCCACGGCCCTGATCGACACCGGCAGCCGGATGGACGAAGTCATCTTCGAAGAGTTCAAGGGCACCGGTAACTCGGAAATCGTCCTGGACCGCAAGGTCGCCGACAAGCGCATCTTCCCGGCCATCGACGTGCTCAAGTCGGGCACCCGCAAGGAAGAGCTCATCACCCCGCGCGACCAGCTGCAGAAGACCTACGTCCTGCGCCGCATCCTCAACCCGATGGGCGCCTCGGACGCGATCGAGTTCCTGCTCGACAAGCTGCGCCAGTCGAAGACCAACGGCGACTTCTTCCAGTCGATGAACACCTGAGTCCAGCTGGACTCAATCGGATACGAGAAAGGCCCCGGAGCGATCCGGGGCCTTTTTTGTGGTTTCAGATCCTCCCCCGCGATGCGGGGGAGGTGGCCCAGAGGGCCGGAGGAGGCCGGCCGGAAATCGGCCGCTTTAGCCCCCTCAGTCGCTTCGTGACAGCTCCCCCGCATCGCGGAGGGGAGCATCTTGGCGACTACGGAACCAGCAACGTCGCCCCGGTCGTCCGCCGACCTTCCAGCGCCTCGTGCGCCGCCCGCGCATCGGCGAGCGGGAAGGTCTGGCCGATGTCGATCTTCACCGCGCCGGAACCGAGGACCGCGAACAGAGCCTCCGCGCTCTCGTCCAGTTCCTCCGTCGTGGCGATGTAGTCGAACAGGCGAGGGCGGGTGACGAACAGCGACTTGGCCCCCAGCTCCAGCGGCGCGAACGGCGGGACCGGACCCGAGGCATTGCCGAACGTGACCATGACGCCGCGCCGCGCCAGGCTCTTCAGGCTGGCCGCCCAGGTGTCCTTGCCGACGCCGTCATAGACGACCGCGACGCCCTTGCCGGCTGTGAGCTCGGCGACCTTGGCGGCCACGTCCTCGCGCCCGTAGTCGATCACTTGATCCGCGCCGAGGTCGCGGGCGATGACGGCCTTGGCCTCGGAGCCCACGGTGGCGATCACGGTTGCGCCGAGGCTCTTGCACCACTGGACCAGGATTTGTCCGACGCCGCCGGCGGCCGCGTGGATCAAGACCGTGTCGCCGTGTTTCACGTGGAAACATCGCCGGACCAGGAACTCGGCGGTCATGCCCTTGAGCAGTGCGGCCGCCGCCGTCTCCAAGCTGACGCCGTCTGGGACTTTCACGGCCCGGTCGGCCGGGACCACGGCCGCCTCGGCATAGGCGCCCATCGTGCCATTGTAGGCGACGCGGTCCCCGACCTTGAAACGGGCGACGCCTTCGCCAACCGCCTCGACCCTGCCCGCCGCTTCCAGGCCGATGCCGCTGGGCAGCTTCAGCGGGTAGAGGCCCGAGCGGTGATAGGTGTCGATGTAGTTCAGGCCGACGGCCGCGTGGCGGACCAGGATCTGGCCAGCGGCGGGCGAGGGGACTTCCACCTCGACCGCCTCCAGCACCTCCGGTCCCCCGGTGCGTGAGAGCTGGATCGCCAGCATTAGGTCAGCGCCTTCTGGAAGAAGGTCAGGCTGCGGCCGTTGGCCTTGGCCGCGTCGGCGGCGTCATAGTGCGCGCCGCCTTCCCGGGCGAAGGCGTGGTCGCGGCCGGCATAGGTGTGCAGTTCGATCTGCGGGTGATCCTTCAGCGCCTGCAGGATGACCTGCTGGGCTTCGGGCGGCACGAACTGGTCCTTCTCGGCGATGTGCATCAGCAGCGGGTGGGCCAGCTTCTCGGCCTCGCCGACGTGCTTCTCCAGACCGACGCCGTAATACGAGACCGACGCGTCGACGTCGGTGCGGGTCGCCGTCAGGAAGGCCAGCAGGCCGCCCAGGCAATAGCCGACCGCGCCGACCTTGCCGTTGACGCCGGGGAGTTCCCGGGCTGCGGTAATGGTCGCGGCGATGTCGTTGACGCCAGCGTCGACGTCGAAGGCGTTGAACAGCTCGAACGCCTTCTTCCATTCGGCCTCGGACTGGTCGGTGATGTCGATGCCCGGCTCGATCCGCCAGAACAGATCGGGGCAGATGGCGACATAGCCTTGGCTGGCCAGGCCATCGCAGATGTCGCGCATGACCTTGTTGACGCCGAAGATTTCCTGGATGACGACGATGGCCGGCGCCGAGGCCGCCTTCGGGCGCGCCACATAGGCGCTGAACGCGCCGTCCGGCGTGGTGATGGTGAGGGTCTCGCTCATCGGGGCTCTCCGTCGTGCAGGTCCCTCGCGGGACGAATGTGACTTTCGACCAAAGCGCTCTAACCTGCGCCGACGGGCGAGGCCCATAACAATATCGTGCCCTGACCGAAGGGAACTTTTCCGATGAAGATGACGATAGAGATCGACTGCACGCCGGTCGAAGCGCGGGCCTTTCTAGGCCTGCCTGATGTCAGTGGTTTGAACGAGCATCTGGTCAAGGAGATGCAGGCCCGGATGGACGCCAACATGGCGATGCTGGCGCCCGAGGAGTTGCTGAAGAACTGGATGGCGTTTGGGACCGGCGCCCAGGAGAGCTTCCGCAAGCTGATGACCGCCGCCGCCAACGCCGCTGTCGGCAAGCCGGACTGATCATGGCCGATACGATCTTCGCCCTGGCCACGGCGGCCGGGCGGGCGGCGGTGGCCGTCGTGCGTATTTCCGGACCAGACACCTCGCGGACGGTCGAGGCCTTGGCGGGCAGGGCGCCCGCCCCGCGTATGGCCGCGCTGCGCAAGCTGCGGCATGACGGGGTAGAGCTGGACGAGGCCTTGGTCCTACGGTTCGAAGGCCCGGCCAGCTATACCGGCGAAGACAGCGCCGAGTTCCACGTGCACGGCGGCCGGGCTGTCGTCGAGGCGCTACTCTCAGCCCTGAACGACCTCGGTCTGCGCTTGGCCGAGCCGGGCGAGTTCACGCGCCGCGCCTTCGAGAACGGAAAGCTGGACCTGGCCCAGGCCGAGGGGGTCGCCGACCTGATCGACGCCGAGACCGAAGCCCAGCGTCGTCAGGCGCTGGGGCAGGTCGGAGGAGCGCTCAGCCAGCGCTATGACCGCTGGCGCGATCTGCTGGTGCAGTCTCTGGCCATGCTGGAAGCGGCCGTCGACTTCCCGGATGAGGACCTTCCCGAGGAAGTGGCCGAGCGCGCCCGGCCCGGGCTGCGCGTCCTGGCCGAGGAACTGGACGCCGCTTTGGCCGATGTCTCCCGTGGCCGACGGGTCCGCGACGGCTATCGCATCGCTCTCGTCGGCGCGCCGAACGCCGGCAAGAGCACGCTGCTGAATGGCCTGGTCGAACGCGACGCGGCGATCGTCACGGACACGCCAGGCACCACGCGCGACGTCATCGAGGTCCCCTTGGTGCTGGGCGGCTACCGCGTGCTGATCGCGGACACGGCCGGCCTTCGCGAAGCCGAGGACGCGATCGAGGCGGAGGGCGTTCGTCGGGCTCGCCGGTGGGCGGAGGAAGCCGATTTGCGCCTCTGGGTCGTCGATGGTTTTCACGTGAAACAGGTCGACGCTCTGGAGGCGGCGGTTCGGCCCGGCGACTGGCTGGTGCTGAACAAGGCCGACATCGCTGATGAGGCCGCTCTTACGAGCTCGGCCGACCGTTGGGCCGGGGAGGGGCTCACTGTCCACCAGTTGTCGGCGCGGTCCGAGGGCGCGGTGTCGACTCTGCGCGCCAGCCTCTCTGATCACGTGAGCGAAGCCCTGTCTGGCGCCGAGTTCCCCGCCGCGACCCGACTGCGCCACGCGGAGCGGCTGACGGAGGCGCGGAGCTATCTGGCCCGAGCGCTCTCGGATATTGGCCTTGAGGTGGAGCTGGCCGCCGAGGATGTCCGCCTCGCCGCGCGCGCCCTCGAGAAGATCACGGGTCGCGTCGATCCGGAGGATGTGCTTGGCCGCGTCTTTTCGACCTTCTGTATCGGCAAGTGATGTTTCACGTGAAACCCTCCCCATATTGTCCACAGCGCGCTCACAGCTGCTGAGGGGGTGTTTCACGTGAAACGCCGCTGACTCGGATCGACCCTCCCGGCTGATTGGCGTATATGTCGAGTCCAGCGCCCCCGCTTGTCCCGGGGGCGTTCGCATTGAGGCGAGCGTCTTGTCCAAGTCCTGGGATGTCATTGTCATCGGCGGCGGCCACGCTGGCTGTGAAGCGGCGGCCGCCTCCGCGCGCACGGGCGCGCGCACGCTACTACTGACCCACAAGCTGGAAACCATCGGCGAGATGTCGTGCAACCCGGCCATCGGCGGCCTGGGCAAGGGGCATCTGGTCCGCGAGATCGACGCCCTGGACGGCGTCATGGGCCGCATGGCCGACAAGGCCGGCATCCAGTTCCGGATGCTGAACCGCTCCAAGGGTCCCGCCGTACGCGGCCCGCGTTCGCAGATCGACCGCAAGCTCTATCGCGAGGCGATGCAGGCCGAGCTGTTTTCCACGGGAAACCTCGACATCATCGCCGCCGCCGCCGAGGACCTGATCGTCGAGGACGGTAAGGTCGCGGGCGCGATTGATGGGGAAGGGCGGGTCTATCGCGCGCCCCGTGTGATCCTGACCACTGGCACCTTCCTGAAGGGCGTCATCCACCGCGGCGAAGAGCGGATCCCCGCCGGCCGCGTGGGCGACCAGCCGGCCATCGGCTTGTCCGACCGTCTGTACGGCCTGGGCTTCCAGATGGGCCGCCTGAAGACCGGCACGCCCGCGCGCCTTGACGGCCGCACGATCGCCTGGGACCGCCTGGACAGCCAGGCGGCCGACGACGAGCCGGTCCCATTCTCGTATCTGAACGACAAGATCGACGTGCCGCAGATCGCCTGCGGCGTGACCTTCACGACCGAGGAGACCCACCGGATCATCGCCGAGCGGATCGGCGAGTCCCTGGTCTATAGCGGCCGCGCCACGGGTGTCGGCCCTCGCTATTGCCCGTCGATCGAAGACAAGGTCGTCCGCTTCGCCGACAAGACCAGCCACCAGATCTTCCTGGAGCCCGAGGGCCTGGATGACCCGACGGTCTATCCGAACGGCATTTCCACGTCGGTCTCCGAGGAGACCCAGCTCCTGTTCCTGCGCACCATCCCGGGGCTCGAGGCCGTGGAGGTGCTGCGCTACGGCTATGCGATCGAATACGACTATGTCGATCCGCGCGAGCTCTACGCCACGCTGGAGACCAAGCGGCTGCCGGGCCTCTATCTGGCCGGCCAGATCAATGGCACCACGGGCTATGAAGAGGCTGGCGCCCAGGGCTTGGTCGCCGGCCTGAACGCGGCTCTGGCCGAGCAGGGCAGGGAGCCCGCCGTCTTCGCGCGCGACGAGGCCTATATCGGCGTGATGATCGACGACCTCGTTACCCGTGGCGTCACCGAGCCCTATCGGATGTTCACCAGCCGGGCCGAGTTCCGCCTGACCCTGCGCGCCGACAACGCCGACCAGCGCCTGACCGATCGAGGGATCGCCCTGGGCGTCGTCGGTGAACGCCGCGCCCAGGCCTGGGCCGAGAAGAAGGCGCGGCTGGACGCGGCGCGGAGCTTCGCCCGGTCGGTCAGCTTGACCCCGAACGAGGCGGTGAAGGCTGGTTTCAAGGTCAACAGCGACGGTGTCCGCCGCGACGTCTTCGCCATGCTGGCCTATCCGGATGTGACCCTGGACGACCTGGGCCGCGTCTGGCCCGAGGTTTTCACGTGGAACACCGACGTACGCGAGCAGATCGAGATCGAGGCTGCCTATGCCGGCTATCTGGATCGTCAGCGCGCCGACGCGGAATCCCTGCGCAAGGACGAAGACCTGCGCCTGCCGGCCGATCTGGACTATGCCGATATCGGCAGCCTGTCGAACGAGGTCCGCGAGAAGCTGGCCCGCGTTCGGCCGCTGACCCTGGGCCAAGCGGCTCGTATCGAGGGCGTGACGCCGGGAGCGCTGACCGCGCTGCTGGCCCACGTGCGGCGCACCCGTGCAGCCTGAGATCGCTCTCGCCGAACCTCCGGTCCTCGACGCGGCGGGCTATCAAGGCCTGACCGGCTTCAGCGACGCCCAGATGGCCGATCTGGCCCGCTTCCAGGAGCTGCTGGCCGAATGGAACGAGGTCATGAACCTCGTGGGGCCGCTGACCATCGCCACCTACTGGACGCGCCATGCCCTGGACAGCTCGCAGCTGCTCGACCTGGCGCCGGACGCGTCCATGTGGGCGGATCTCGGCGCCGGCGCCGGTCTGCCCGGGGTCGTGCTGGCCATACTGCTGAAGGGTAGGGCCGGGGCGAAGGTTCACCTGGTGGAGTCGATGGCCAAGCGCTGCCGCTTCCTGGACGTGGTGGCGAAGGATCTCGACCTGCCCGTCCAGATCCACAACGCCCGGGCCGAGGACCTGAAGCTGAAGGTCGATATCGTGACGGCGCGCGCCTGCGCCCCGATGACCAAGCTGCTCGGCTTCGCCGAACCCTATTTGCGCGGCGGCGCGACCGGCCTGTTCCTGAAAGGGCAGGATGTCGCGACCGAGCTTTCCGAGGCCGCCAAGGCTTGGAAGTTCGACGCCGAGCTGCGACCTAGCCAAAGCGACCCTCGCGGTCGGATCGTTCAAGTGAAGGGGCTGTCACGTGTCCGCTAATCCTCTGCGCGTCCTGGCGATCGCGAACCAGAAAGGCGGCGTGGGCAAGACCACGACCGCGATCAATCTCGGCACCGCCCTGGCCGCCTGCGGCGAGAAGGTGCTGCTGATCGACGCCGACCCGCAGGGCAACTGCTCGACGGGTCTGGGCATCGGTCGCACCCAGCGCCGGACCACCCTCTATGACGTGCTGATGGGCGAGTCGCCGGTGGTCGACGCCGCCGTGAAGACGGAACTACCGGGCCTTGACGTCATACCGGCCGACGCGGACCTATCCGGTATTGAAATCGAGCTGGGTCAGACCGCGCGTCGGTCATACCGGCTGCGGGACGCTCTCGAAGTCATCCGCGCCAACGGTCCCTACACCTATGTGCTGATCGACTGCCCGCCGTCGCTGAACGTGCTGACGGTCAACGCCATGACCGCCGCCGACGCGGTGTTCGTGCCCCTTCAGTGCGAGTTTTTCGCCCTGGAAGGCCTGACCCAACTGATGCGCACGATCGAGCGCGTGCGCGGCAGCTTGAACCCGCACCTGGAGATCCAGGGCGTGGTCCTTACCATGTACGACCGCCGCAACAGCCTGTCCGAACAAGTGGCGCACGACGTCCGCGCTCACTTCGGCGACAAGGTCTATGACGCGGTGATCCCGCGTAACGTCCGGGTCTCGGAGGCGCCGTCGTTCGGCAAGCCCGTGCTGCTGTATGACCTGAAGTGCGCCGGCAGCCAGGCCTATCTGAAGCTGGCCCGCGAGGTGATCAGCCGCGAGCGCGACCGCCAGGCCAAGGCCGCCTGAGACCTCTAAATCTAGAACCGAAGCTTGACTGAGATAGTGATGGAGTCCGCCGTGGTGGGAGAGCCGGGTATGGCCGAGGGTCGTCGGGGACTGGGACGCGGTCTGTCCGCCTTGTTGGGCGAGGTCGAGGCCGCGCCCGCCCAGGCGCCGGGGGATCAGGCCGCTGGGTCGCGCGAAGCGCCGATCGAGCTGCTGAAACGCAATCCCGATCAGCCGCGCCGGACCTTCCGCGAGGAGGACCTCGAGGACCTGTCCAACTCGATCCGCGAGAAGGGCGTGCTGCAGCCGATCCTCGTGCGGCCATTCCCCGGTGTTCCCGGCGAATTCCAGATCGTGGCTGGCGAGCGTCGCTGGCGCGCGGCTCAACGGGCCGGCCTGCGCAGCGTGCCGATCATGGTGCGCGAGCTGGACGACCTGGCAGTGCTGGAAATCGGCATCATCGAAAACGTCCAGCGCGCCGACCTGAACATTCTCGAAGAAGCGCTTTCGTACAAAGTGCTTATGGAGAAGTTCGAACGCACGCAGGACGCCATCGCCCAGACGATCGGCAAGAGCCGCAGCCATGTGGCCAACACCCTGCGTCTTCTGGCCCTACCGGAAGAGGTCCAGTCATACCTGGTCAGTGGCGAGCTGTCGGCCGGTCATGCCCGCGCCATCGCCGCCGCCGCCGACCCGGTGGCCCTGGCTAAGCAGATCATCGACGGCGGCCTGTCGGTCCGCGAGACCGAGGCCCTGGCCCGCAAGACGCCGACCGCCCCCTCGGCCAAGAACAAGGGCGGCCGTCCGCCCAAGGTGAAGGACACCGACACCCAGGCGCTGGAAGCCGACCTGTCGTCTGTGCTGGGCCTGGACGTGACCATCGACCATCGCGGCGGCGCCGGCTCGCTGACCATCAGCTACGCGACGCTCGAGCAGCTCGACGATCTGTGCAATCGGCTGACGCGCGGGGTCTGATCTCCGATCCGTTCAGGCGCACTTAAAAGCGTGCGGATGAGCGGTTTTCGGCCCCAAAAGGCCCTTCTAAAATCGCCTCTGTGACGCGCCAAGCGGCGCCTTTCCGTACTCGGGGAGGCGCCGTTTTCGTGAGGCGAGGGCGGCTTGTGGTGGTTTCGGCCACAAACGCTTGTGGCGTAAGGCTTTCTTGGAAAGCGTCCACAGCGCCGCAAAACCGGTGTTTTGGACGGTTCTAGCGCCTTTCGGCAGGCTCTCCCCCCGTGTCATCCCGGAAGCCTCGGAGAGGCTATCCGGGACCCAGGGGTGAAGCGCAACGTGGCCGCCCCTGGGTCCCGGCTCTGCCCCCGGCTCAAGGCCGGGGTCCGGCCGGGATGACAATGTCAGGCTGGCGTTCGCCGAGGCGGTCAGATGTGTCAGCGGACTCGCCAAACGCTTGCATCCTACCCCGGACTAAGGCTGTCATCCTGACGGCGCGTCATGATCGCGCCATCTCCGAGTCGGGCCCCATGTCGAACATCGCCTACTTCCCCAAGCCCCACATCGACCAGCGGCCGGGCAAGCGCGAGCGGACCAAGACCGCCAACCGCCAGGCCATCCTGGACGCGGCGCGCGAGGTGTTCGGCGAGTTGGGCTACGACGCCGCCACGGTGCGCGACATCATCCGCCGCACGGGTTTGGCCTCCGGCACCTTCTACAACTACTACAAGTCCAAGGAGGAGGTGTTCGACGCACTGGCCGACGACGGCGCGCGCCGCTTCCGCCCGTTGCTGCGCGCCGAGTCCGAGAAGGCCACCGACTTCCCGTCGTTCCTGCGCGGCGCGGTGCTGGCCTATTTCGACTTCCTGGCCAAGGAGCAGGAGAGCTGGCGCATGGACCGGCCGGCCGGCGAGGCCATCCCGCACGCGCGCTCGACGCCCGAGCTGGCCGCCGTTTTCGACGAGGTGCGCGAGGCCTTCGCCCGCGTGCTCGCGCACGACAACGCCCCGCCGGTCGACCTGGACTACCTGACCTCGGCTTGCATCGCGATCGCCCGCGAGCTGGGCGACAAGATGCTGGAGCGCCGCCCCGTCGATACGGCGGCCGCCGCGGACTTCGCCGTCAAGCTGATCCTGGGCGGCGTGCCCGCCCTGCCGAAGTTGTAGGGGAGTGGGATGTCCCGCCTCCCTGTCATCCCGGACAAGCGCGTAGCGCGCCGATCCGGGACCGCGGAAAGTTCGGCGTTTCTGGCGGTCCCGGGTCTTCGCTACGCTTCGCCCGGGATGACAGTCAGAATTCGCCGCCACGACCAATAACGAAAAGAAGGAGGGGAAACATGGCCTCGGACGCGACCCAGAAAGCCATACTGAAGCTGATCCTGTCCCTGCCTAGCCCGATCCTGCGGGCCCTGTCGGGCGGGGGCGTCGTCTACAAGGGTGGGCGGACCCTGGACCCGCGCTTCCAGTTCTTCGCCCACGCCGCCAAGAAACTGCCGCCGATGTCCAGCCTGTCGCCGGCCGATGCCGTGGCGGGCAGCGCCAAGGGCCTGGCCGCCGTCCAGGGCCCCCTGGAGCCCGGCGTGCGCGTCGAGAGCCTGTCGGTCGAGGGCCCGGGCGGCCCGATCCCCTGCCGCGCCTATCGTCCCGAGAACCAGGACATCCACGCTCCGCTGATTGTCTACGCCCACATGGGCGGCGGGGTGATCGGGGACCTGGAGACCTGCCACGCCTTCTGCTCGATCCTGGCCAGGATCGTCCGCACGGCGGTGATCTCGGTCGACTACCGCCTGGCCCCCGACCACAAGTTTCCGGCGGGCCTCGAGGACGTGCTGGCCGCCTATCGCTGGGCGCGCGACAACACCGCCCGCTTCGGCGCCGCGCCGACCCCGCCGGCCATCGGCGGCGACAGCATGGGCGGCAACTTCTCGGCCATCGTCGCCCAGGAGATGAAGCGGACGGGCGAGCCTCAACCCTCGGCGCAGATCCTGATCTATCCGGCCGTGGACGTGGCCAGCGAGACGCCGTCCATGACCACCTTCGGCGACGCCTATCCGCTGACCCGCGAGACCATGGACTGGTTCATGGCTCACTACATGGGCCCCGACGCCGACCCGGCCGACCCGCGCCTGTCGCCCGACCGCACCGAGGACCTCTCGGGCCTGGCGCCCGCCGTGATCGCCACCGCCGGCTTCGACCCGCTGACCGACCAGGGCGAGGCCTACGCCAAGCGGCTGCAAGCGGCCGGCGTGCGGGTGCGCTACCGCCGCTACGACAGCCTGGCCCACGCCTTCACCGCCTTCACGGGAGCTATTCCGGCGGCGGATGCTGCGTGTCGCGAGATCGCCGGCCTGGTGCGCGAGACGTTCGAGGCGGGCAACTAACGCTCTAGTCTCCGCTACTAACCCATCGTCATCCCGGAGGCCTCGGAGAGGCCATCCGGGACCCAGGGCGAGCGGCAGCGTGGTTGCCCCTGGGTCCCGGCTCTCCGCTTCGCTGCGGCCGGGATGACGAGATTTTGTTGGGCCTGAAGAATGAGCATCCCCCCCACCATGCGGGCCCTCGTCGTCGAGGCCCTGGCGCCCGACTTCGGCGGCTGCGCGGTCCGTGAGGTCGCAACCCCGACGCCAGGCCCCGGCGAAGCGCTGGTCCGTGTCCGCGCGGCCAGCGTGAACTTCCCCGACCTTTTGATGACGCGCGGCGAGTATCAGTTCAAGCCGCCCCTGCCCTTCACGCCGGGCCTCGACCTCTCCGGCGAGGTCGCCGCGCTGGGCGAGGGCGTCACGGGCTTCGCGATCGGCGACGCCGTCGTCGGCGGGGCGCGGCTGGGCGGCTTCGCGGAATACGCCGTACTGGCCGCCGAAGCCCTCAAGCCCAAACCCGCGCGCCTGTCCTTCGCCGAGGCCGCCGCCTATGGCGCGGCCTATCTCACCGCCTATGTCGCCCTGGTCCGCCGCGCGCGGCTGGAGCCCGGCGAGTGGGTGCTGGTCCACGGCGCGGCTGGCGGGGTGGGTCTGGCGGCGGTCGACCTGGCCAAGGCGCTCGGCGCGCGGGTGATCGCCACCTCGGCCTCCGACGACAAGCTGGCGAAGGTCCAGGCGCTCTACGCGCCCGACGCCGTGGTCAACGTGACCGGCGGCTTCCGCGACCAGGTGAAAGCGATCACCGGCGGCCACGGCGCGGACGTCATCTACGATCCCGTCGGCGGCGACGTCTTCGACGAGAGCGTCCGCTGCGTCGCCTTCGACGGCCGGCTTCTGGTCATCGGCTTCACCTCGGGGCGGATCCCGACGGTCTCGGTCAATATGCCGCTGATCAAGGGCTTCTCGGTGATGGGCGTGCGAGCCGGCGAATACGGGCGGCAGTTTCCCGACAAGGGGCGTGAGAACAGCCAGGCGGTGTGGGCGATGGCGGACGAGGGCCGGATTCGGCCGCACGTGCACACGGAGCTGCCGCTGGATCGCTGGCGCGAGGCGTTCGAGCTACTGAGCGGGCGCAAGGTGGTGGGCAAGGCGGTGATTACGCCGTAAAGGCTGTCATCCCGGCCAAGCGCGAAGCGCGCCGAGCCGGGACCGCCGGAAGCGCCGCGCGTGTGACGGTCCCGGCTCTCCGCTACGCTACGGCCGGGATGACAGTCTCTACGGTCGACTCAGGTTGACATCCCGCGCCCGTTCTTTTATCCACCGCCCCTCACTCGCGGGGCCCCAGGCTTCGCGTCCAACGTTTTGCATTTCGGAGCCACGTCGTGAAGCGCACCTTCCAGCCGTCGAAGCTCGTGCGTGCCCGCCGTCACGGCTACCGCGCGCGTATGGCCACCAAGAATGGCCAAAAGGTCGTCGCGCGTCGCCGCGCCAAGGGCCGCAAGCGCCTGACCGCCTAATTGCTCTTCCTCCTTCGGGAGGCGAGATCATGATCAAAGCCGCCTTTTCCACAGACCTGATTTCAGGTTCTCGCCGGAAAGGCGGCTTTTTTCATGCCTGACGCCATGTCCGGAGCCCCTCTCCGCTTCGAGCGGCTTCGCAAGCGCCCCGACTTTCTGCTGGCGGCCAAGGCCCCGGCCCTGTCGCGCGGCGCGGTTTTCATCCAGATGCGCAAGCGCGACGACGAGGATCCGGTGGTCCGCGTCGGCTTCACCGCCACCAAGAAGATCGGCGGCGCCGTCGAGCGCAACCGCGCCAAGCGCCGCCTTCGCGAGGCCGCCAGGCTGGTCCTGCCCCTTCATGCGCGCCCTTCTCATGACTATGTCTTCATCGCGCGCGGCGGTACGGGCTCGCGCGAATGGGGACGTTTGCTTGACGATGTCAAAAGCGCGCTGATAAGCCTCGCCGCCGAGCACGATGGGGCGAAGGTCTCGCGGTCATCGTCCGGCGCATCGTCCAAAGCCGTCTCTTCCCAACAACCCGATCCCACAGTTTCCGGTTAAGCGCTCCATGCAGAACGACAACAAAAACACGCTGATGTTCATCGTCAGCGCGTTCGTGATCCTGATCGGGTACCAGTTCTTCATCCTGGGTCCGCAGCAGAAGAAGGCCGAGGCCGAGATGCGCGCCAAGAAGGCCGCGCAGAGCCAGGTCGCCGCCCAGGCCGGCGTGCCGCTGGACGCCAACGGCAATCCCGCGCCCCTGCGCCTGTCGCGCGATCAAGCCAAGGCCCAGAGCCCGCGCATCGTCGTCGACACCCCCGCGCTGTCGGGCTCGATCGCGCTGAAGGGCGGCCGCATCGACGACCTCTTCCTGCGCAAGTACGCCGAGACGACCGCCAAGAACTCGCCGCCGGTCGAGCTGTTCCGCCCCGAGGGCGCCGAGCACGCCTGGTTCGCCGATTTCGGCTGGGCCGGCGCCAACCTGCCGGGCCTGCCCGACAGCCGCACCGTCTGGACCGCCGCGCCGGGCCAGGTGCTGCGTCCCAATTCGCCGGTGACCCTGACCTATGACAACGGCATGGGCCTGACCTTCACCCGCGTGATCGCGGTCGACGACCAGGCGATGTTCACCGTCACCGACAGCGTCAAGAACAACGGGACCGCCGCCTTCCAGCTGGCCCCCTACGCCACGGTCCAGCGCCAGGGCATCACCGACCACCTGGGCAAGACCCAGATCGTCCACGAGGGCGCCATCGGCGTCCTGGGCTCGGGCAAGGACCAGAAGCTGGAACTGGCCAAGTACCAGAAGTGGAAGAAGGACAAGCCGCTCACGACCTTCGACTCGGTCGGCGGCTGGGCCGGGATCACCGACAAGTACTGGCTGGCGGCCCTGATCCCCGGCCAGACCGAGGCCATCAAGGCCCAGTACCGCGTGACCAACGTGGCCGGCGTCGACGTCTATGACGTCAACTTCGTCGGCCCGACCCAGGCCCTGAACCCGGGCGCGACCCTGACCCAGAACACCCGCCTGTTCGCCGGCGCCAAGACCGTGCCGCTGCTGCGCAAGTACCAGTACGGCGGCGCCAAGCCGCCGGCGTGGTGGGAGTTCTGGAGCAACGCCAAGGCCGAGATCCCGCGCTTCGACTGGGCCGTGGACTGGGGCATGTTCTCCATGTTCACCCGCCCGATCTTCAACGTGTTGGAGATCTTCTACAAAATGGTCGGCAACTTCGGCCTGGCCATCCTGGCGCTGACCGTCCTGCTCAAGCTCATCCTCTATCCGATGGCGGACAAGAGCTACGAGTCCATGGCCAAGATGAAGAAGATCGCGCCCGAGGTCGAAAAGCTGAAGGCCAAGCACAAGGACGATCCGGCCAAGCAGCAGCAGGAGATGATGGCGCTGTATCAGAAGGAGAAGATCAACCCGATGATGGGCTGCCTTCCGATGCTGATCCAGATCCCGGTCTTCTACGCCCTGTACAAGGTGCTGACCGTCACCATCGAAATGCGCCACGCGCCGTTCTTCGGCTGGATCCAGGACCTGTCGGCGCCGGATCCGACGACGCTGTTCAACCTGTTCGGCCTCATCCCGTGGACGCCGCCGCAGGCGCTGATGCTGGGCGTCTGGCCGATCATCATGGGCATCACGATGTGGTTCCAGATGAAGCTGAACCCGACGCCGCCGGATCCGACGCAGGCGATGATCTTCAACTGGATGCCGCTGATCTTCACCTTCATGCTCGCGGGCTTCCCGGCCGGTCTCGTGATCTACTGGGCCTGGAACAACACGCTGTCGGTGCTGCAGCAGGGCTTCATCATGCGCCGCAACGGCGTCAAGGTGGAGCTGTTCGACAACATCCGCGGCACGTTCAAGAAAAAAGCGGCGTGAGATAAGCGATGTCATTCCGGGGCGATGCGGAGCATCGAACCCGGAATCTTGAGATTCCGGGTTCACGCTTCGCGTGCCCCGGAATGACTGCGGACAATAACAGTCGTTATTGCGAGGAGCACAGCGACGAAGCAATCCAGGCTTCCTTCTCGGCCCTGGATTGCTTCGAGGAGCCTGTCATCCGGCTGCGCTTCGCGCGGACCGGGTGGCTCGCAATGACGAGGCAAGACTCCATGACCACCAGCGCCGACACCGACGAGCGCCTGATCGAAAAAGGCCGCAAGCTGTTTGCGCAGTCATGGCGCTTCACCCATGCCTCGCCCTCGATCGAGAGCCTGCCGCCGATGGGGAGCCTGGAGATCGCCTTTGCCGGCCGCTCCAATGTCGGCAAGTCCTCGCTGATCAATGCGCTGACCGGCCAGAACGGTCTTGCCCGCACCTCCAACACGCCGGGCCGCACCCAGGAGCTCAACTATTTCGTTCCGGATGGCTATTCCGGCGGCGAGGGTGACCTGCCGCCCTGCGCGCTGGTCGACATGCCCGGATACGGCTATGCGCAGGCGCCCAAGGAACAGGTCGATGCCTGGACCCGTCTGGTGTTCGACTACCTGCGAGGCCGCTCCACGCTCAAGCGCGTCTATGTGCTGATCGACAGCCGTCATGGCATCAAGAAGAATGACGAGGATGTGTTCAAGCTGCTCGACAAGGCGGCCGTGTCCTACCAGATCGTGCTGACCAAGGCCGACAAGATCAAGCCGGCCGAGCTCGAAAAGCTGATGGGCGAAACCCTGGCCAAGCTCGCCAAGAATCCGGCCGCCTATCCCGAAATTCTCGCCACGTCCTCGGAAAAAGCCCAGGGTATCGACGAGATGCGCACAGAAATCGTCCGAGTCCTCAACCTCTAGATCGCTTCCATTTGAAGCTGAAGCGATCTAAAAATACAAACGCCGCCCGGACCGCCAGTCCGGACGACGCTGTGAAAGCCGGTCGCTTGCAGGTGACCGACCCTCAGGCCCGCTGCCTCGTGTGCAGGGTCAGGCTTTCGGCAGCAGGACCCGATCGATCACATGGATCACGCCATTGGA
>CAKZJK010000371.1 GCA_936942565.1 uncultured Caulobacter sp.
GGGAGCCGATCCCGGTCTCGGAACTGGTCGTGGGCCTCAAGTGCGGCGGCTCGGACGGCTTCTCCGGCGTCACCGCCAATCCGCTGGTCGGCCGCATCGCCGACAAGGTCGCCGACGCCGGCGGCACCCCGGTGCTGACCGAGATCCCCGAGGTTTTCGGCGCCGAGGGCGTGCTGCTCTCGCGCGCCGCCAGCCGCGAGGTGTTCGACCAGGCGGTGTGCGTGATCGACGACTTCAAGCGCTACTTCATCGACAACAACCAGCCGATCTACGAGAACCCTTCGCCGGGCAATATCGCCGGCGGCATCACCACACTGGAGGAGAAGTCCCTCGGCGCCGTGCAGAAGGGCGGTCGCGCGCCGCTGGTCGAGGTGCTGCGCTATGGCGAGCGCGTGGGGCCGCACGGCCTTACCCTGCTGGAGGCGCCCGGCAATGACGCGGTCTCGTCCACCGCCCTGACGGCCGCCGGCGCGACGGTGATCCTGTTCACGACGGGACGTGGCACGCCGCTGGGCTTCCCCGCGCCCACCCTGAAGATCGCCTCGAACTCGGGGCTGGCCCAGCGCAAGCCTGGATGGATCGACTTCGACGCCGGCCAGGTGCTGGCGGGCGTCTCCATGGACACCGCCGCTGATGCGCTGATGGACCTCGTCGTCGAAACGGCTTCGGGCAAGGTCACCAAGGCCGAGCTGAACGGCGAGCGAGAGATCGCCATCTGGAAATCCGGCGTGACCCTCTAGAAATTGGTCAAGCCAATTGTCAGCGAGGCCGGACTACAGCATGTAGTCGGCCTGAACGTTCCTCCGATCCTAGGCGCTTCCCTTGACGGCTTCTTCCGAAACCTCCTCCGCCCTGCGTCTGAGCGCGACCAGCTATCCCGGCGCGATCCCGGGCGTCGCCCTGCCCGCCTATGACCGCGACAAGGTCCAGATCGGCGTCGTGCACTTCGGTCCTGGTGCCTTCCACCGCGCCCACCAAGCCTTCTATTTCGACCAGCTGCTGGCCAAGGACCCGCGCTGGGGGATCTGCGCCGTCTCGCTCAAGAGCCCCGGCGTCCGCGACGCCCTGGAGCCGCAAGACGGCCTCTACACCCTGGCCCAACTGGACGCCGAGACGACCTTCCGCGTCATCGGCTCTATCCGCGAGGTTCTCGTCGCGCCGGAGGACCCGCCATCGGTCTTCGCGCGCCTCGCCGCGCCGACCACGCGCATGGTCACCCTCACCGTGACCGAGAAGGGCTATACCTTGTCGGCCGAGGGCGGCCTCGACGAGAGCCACCCCGACATCGTTCACGATCTGGCCCATCCGCGCGAACCGAAGAGCGCCGTCGGCTATATCGTCGAGGGCCTCCGACGTCGTCACGCGGCGGGCCTGGCGCCCTATGC
This sequence comes from uncultured Caulobacter sp., assembly GCA_936942565.1. Taxonomy (GTDB): domain Bacteria; phylum Pseudomonadota; class Alphaproteobacteria; order Caulobacterales; family Caulobacteraceae; genus Caulobacter. Next base: position 1,386 of record CAKZJK010000371.1, read on the forward strand.
CGTGGTCGCTTGCGACAACCTCGCCGACAACGGCTGGCGCCTGAAAGCGGCCGTGGTCGCCTTCGCCGGCAAGGTGGACGCGGATCTCGCCGCCTGGATCGAGCGCGAAGGCAGCTTCCCGCGCACCATGGTCGACAGCATCACGCCCGCCACCGATGACGCCCTGCGCGCTCGGGTTCTGACCGCGACCGGCCTGGAAGATGCTTGGCCGATCCAGCGCGAGGCCTTCACCCAATGGGTCGTCGAGGACGTGCTGCCCTCGGACGCGCCAGACCTCGCCAGCGTCGGCGTCATCCTGACCGACGACGTCCGCGGCTTCGAGCGCGCCAAGCTGCGCCTGCTGAACGGGGTGCATTCCACCCTGGCCTATGCCGGAATCCTGCGCGGCCACGAGACGGTGTTCGAGGCCGTCAGCGATCCGGTGCTTGAGGCGTTGGCGCGCGAGCTGATGACACAAGACATCATCCCGACGCTGACGGCGCCGCGCGGCCTGGACCTGACGCAATACGCCGAAGCCATCCTGGCCCGCTTCCGCAATCCAGAGATCCGTCACTACCTGTCGCAGATCGCCTGGGACGGCTCGCAGAAACTGCCTTTCCGCATCCTCGGCACCTTGACGGAAACCTTGGAGGCCGGCCGTTCGATCGAGCGCCTGGCGATCCCGCTGGCGGCCTGGATGCGGTTCGTCGCCCTGCGCGCAAAGGCCGGCGAAGCGATCACCGATCCGCTGGCCGAGAAGCTGACGGCGCTCGGCGCCTCGGCGACTGGAGACGCCAAGACCGACGTCGCCGCCTTCCTGAAACTGGACGTGGTCTTCCCGGCCGCTCTGGCCGCCAATCCGGCCTTCGTCGCCGCGCTCGAAAAGGCCTATGCCGATCTCGGATAGAGCGTGACAGCCGAAAGTGTAAGCGGTTTCGGCGCCTGTCACGCTCTAGAGACTGGAGATAGAGCCTGCTATCCGTTTCTGATCTTCAATCAGAAACGGGCAGGCTCTAGCGGGTCACGCCCTTGGCGGTCAGCACCGGCGCGACGGTGCTGACCAAGATCCTCAGATCGAACAGGAACGAGCGCCGGCGCAGGTATTCGGCGTCGAGGGCCACCTTCTCGGGAATGGCCAGCTCATCGCGCCCGTTGATCTGCGCCCAGCCGGTCACGCCGGGCCGCAGGACATCGACGCCCGCCGCCTCGCGCGCCGCGATCAGATCGTCCTGATTGAACAGCGCCGGACGCGGCCCGACGAGGCTCATGTGGCCGACCAACACGCTCCACAACTGCGGAAGCTCATCCAAGCTCAGCTTGCGCATTAAAGGCCCGATCGGGGTCAGCCAGCGATCGGGATCGTCCAAGAGGTGGGTGGCCACCTCGGGCGTATCGATCCGCATGGTGCGGAACTTGGGCATCGGAAAGAGCGTCGAGCCCTTCCCGACCCGCTGGGACCAGTAGAGACCCGGCCCAGGCGATGTCAGCCGCACCAGCAGCCACAGCGCCAGCATCGGCAAGGCCAGCACGATCAGGCCGACCGCCGCCGCGAGCAGGTCAAAGGCGCGCTTCAAATCGAGCTTCCGAAACTAGCCCAGGTCGCCGCTGGCGGCGTCGAGCAGCAGATAGGCCCTGCCGGCGTCCGATGACAGCAGCGCCGCCATCAGGAAGCCCTCCCGGTCCTGCCCCGCCGCTTCCTCGACCATGCCGGCGTAACGCTTGATGAAGCGCTCGGCGTTGCTCTTGAGGGTGGCGTCGGAGAACAGCCGACGGACAAGGCGGCGGATCGCGGCCGGCGCCAGGCGCTTGACCACTTCGCGGGCGCCGCTGGCGTCGCCGGTCTGCAGGGCCGCCGCGATCTCGTCAACGCGCGGACGCGGCAGAAGAGCGTGCGGATCGATGCCCATGGCGGTGATCTCGGCGGCGAGCTTCTCGCCGAGAGCGGCGTCGCCGGGCGAGCTGCTCTCGATGCCGGACAGCAGGTTGCGCCAGCTCCAGCCGTTCTGGCCTTCGCCCTCGGCCGCCGGCGGCGCGGCCTTGCGGCTGTTGGCCTGCTCGAAGACCGAGCGGAACTCCTCGTCCGTCGCGGTCGGCGTCAGCCGAAGACGGCGGCGATCGCCCGACGGTTCGGCCTCGTCGTCGAACTCCGCCATCGGCAGAGGCTGGGGCTGCGAGGGCTTGGCGGCTGGCGGCGACGCGGCCTGGGCGCGTCCCTTGGACGCCGAGGAAGACGCCGCCCGCGCGGCGACCGTCGACACGCCCGCGGCCGTCACGGCGCCGGCCGCTTCGCTGAGCATCTCGTAATTGCGGCGAACGCGTTCCTGGAACGCCTGGTCGATCGCCGCGGTCTCGTCCGCCGTGCGCCGCACGGCGTTCATCAGCTGCTCGACGCCCTGTTCGATCGAGACCCGCACCTCGGCAGCCTTCAGCAGGGCCTCGGACGGCAGCTCGGCGGTGCGCTTGCCGATCTCGGAAAGCATGGCCTCCAGCTCGTCCAGCGTGCCGCGGGCGGCTTGCACCGAATCCGCCAGCTTCTGCGAGGTTCGGGCCCCGGCCTGTTCAACCATCTGAGCGGAGTGCTCGATGATGTCGCGCGCCTCCTCCATCCGGGATTCGAACACCGCGTCGGCCTTCTGGCCGGCGGCGAAGGCGATTTCGTTGAGCTGGTCCACGCGGGTGCGGGCGGCTTCGAGGCGAACCTCAACGCCCTGAGCGGCCTTCAGCGCGGCCTCGGCCATGGCCTCCATCGCCGCTTTCAGCTCTTCCTCCAGAAGGGTCCGCTGGCTCTCGGCGACGTCGCCGATCATCTCGAGGGTCTTCTTGGCGTCCTCGGCGAGCACGTCCTGGCGCGTCTTGGCCCCGTCGGCCATTTCGCGGAACTGGTCGGAGGCGGTGCTGATCAGGCCGCGCAGGATCTCGGCGCCCATGGCGGCCTGATCGGACAGCTCCGTGGCGCCGACGCGCGTGTAGGCGACGAACTCGGTCAGCTGAGCGGTGCGGGTCTCGGCCTCGGCGGCGAAGTCCTCCTGCTCCGAACGCAGCGCTTGGCTGACCTCGAGCAGCGCGGCGCGCTGGGCGGCCAAGGTCTTCTCGACGGCCGCGACCTGATCGCTGACGCCCAGACCGGCCGACTCGAGACGCGCGACCTGACGCGACAGATCCTCGGCCCCGACGCGCGCGGCGTCCGATGCCTCGGCCGCCGCGGCGGCCAGATCGGCGGCGCGGGCGGCCAGAGCGGCCTCGGCCTCGCGCAGCTGGGTTTCAGCCAAGTCCGAAGCCTCGGCGACCATCCGGGCCTGGCTGCCGATGGCGTCGACCACCGCCGTGGAGCGGGCGTCCAGCGATTGCGACAGGGTCTCCATCGCCGTGCGTTCGTGGCCCAGGCCCTGCGCCAGCTGGTTGGCCATGCGCGCCGACTCGGCGGCGGCCTCGGCCAGACGCGCGGTCTCTTCCGCGAGAGCCTCGCGAAGAGAGATGATGTGCTCGCGCGCCCGTTCGGCGGCGACGGCGGCCTCGTCGACCCCCTGGCGCATGGCGTCGACGGCGCTGGACGCGCCGACGGCGGCCAGGGCGGCGGGCGTCACGATGCGGTCGGTCATGGTCCGGGTGCGGCGAAGCTCGTCGGAGACCCGTGTCGCCTGCCGCAGCAGGTAGGCGCCCAGCAGGGTCATCAGCGCGGGACCGATCGCCAGGCTGGCGAAGACCGTGAAGGCGAAGCCCTCGACCTGGAACGCCGGCACGCCGCGGGCGTAGCCGAAGGCGAAGGCGATCGGCGCCAGGGCCCAGAGCGCGGCGATCGCCGACGCCAAGGTCCAGAACAGAGCGCCCGACATGCGGCGCGGCGCGTCCTCCGTCTCCAGCGCCAGCGGCGCCTGCGCGGTCGGAGCGCGAAGATCGAGCGCGGCTTCGCGCTTCTCGGCCTTGGCGGGGGCCGCGCGGTCGGGCTCGGCGATCGGCGCGAGCGGTTGAGCGGTCGACAGCGTCGTATCGGTCTTCAGCTCTGGTTCGGCGAAACTCTTCGGCGGCTGGGCCTCGGCCTCGCGGCGGCGGCGCGAGCGCGCCGTCGTCGGTGGCGGAACGTCCAGATCGTCATGAAGAGTCAAAGGATCGACCGAAGGCGGCTCGATCACGGGATCGGCGAAGGATGCTGATTCGGGAAGCTCGGGCGCGACCGTGCTCTCCTCCACCGGTGGAGCCGTCGGCGTCGCGGAGAAATCGAACGGTTGTCGTTTCTTAGGCTTCATACACAGCCGGTGTCCCAGGGCGTCGGCGGGGGGCGCTGAGACAGCCTTCGCGCGCCGGCCCCTCCTTCGCGTGTCGGATGAACCTAACGGTGAAAAGCCTTGACGAAAAGCGGCTTTGGTTGCGTTCGCACGGGTGCGACGCCTGATCGCGACCCTAGGCTTGTTTCCAGGCTGCGGGCCGGGCGACCTCCGAGACAGGCCGAGGCTTGCCGGCCTCCGCCCGCGGTGACCGCGCCACGGTCTTCACCGCGTGGCCTCGGTCGGCCTTGTGAGCGCGTGACTCCGTCGCCACGCCGAGCTGGCACAGCGCGAAGGACGACAGCCAAACGACCGCCACCGCCAACATTTCCGCCAAGAAGGCCATGTCCGCCTCGAGAACCGATAGCGGCGTTATGCGAGAGTCTCGCGCGCCGCGCGAGTGAAAAATCCGTCATGAAAGCGAAGGCTTCGAGGGAGCCGCCAAGCCAACTGACAGCGCCCTCAGATTTCCGGCGGTTGCCGGATACGCCGCCGAGGCATAGGTCGCGGCATAAATTCGGCGCCCTCATCGACCAGAGAAGCCCGGAAATTTTCCCTTTGCGGAACTTCGCCTTGGCCCTTACCGAATTCACACCCGAAGCGCTCCAGCCGGAACCGATGACGACTCACCTATCGCCGGCCCGCCTGACGCACCTACAGCGCCTGGAGGCCGAGAGCATCCACATCCTGCGCGAAGTGGCGGCCGAGTGCGAACGGCCGGTCATGCTGTACTCGATCGGCAAGGACAGCGCGGTGATGTTGCACCTGGCCGCGAAGGCCTTTTATCCCGGCAAGCCGCCTTTCCCGCTGCTGCACGTCGATACGACCTGGAAGTTCCGCGACATGTACACGCTGCGCGACCGCGTCGCCTCGGAGCTGGGTTTCGATCTTCTGGTCCACAAGAACCCCGACGCAGAGGCGCGTGGGATCAATCCGTTCGACCACGGCAGCGCCCTTCATACGGATCTTTGGAAGACCGAGGGGCTCAAGCAAGCGTTGAACAAGTACGGTTTCGACGCGGCCTTCGGCGGCGCGCGGCGCGACGAGGAGAAGAGCCGCGCCAAGGAACGCGTCTTTTCGTTCCGCACCGCCGAGCACCGCTGGGACCCGAAGAACCAGCGTCCAGAGCTCTGGAACCTCTACAATACCCGCAAGCATCCGGGTGAAAGCCTGCGCGTCTTCCCGATCTCCAATTGGACCGAGCTGGACGTCTGGCAGTACATCCACCTGGAGAACATCCCGATCGTGCCGCTGTACTTCGCGGCCGAGCGGCCGGTGGTCGAGCGCGACGGCGCGCTGATTATGGTCGACGACGAGCGCTTCCGCCTGCGCGACGGCGAAGTCCCCCGGATGAAGAGCGTGCGGTTCCGCACCCTGGGCTGCTACCCGCTGACGGGCGCGGTCGAGAGCACGGCCGCCACCCTGCCCCAGGTCATCCAGGAAATGCTGCTGACCACCACCAGCGAGCGCCAGGGCCGGGTCATCGACCACGACCAGTCCGCCTCGATGGAGAAGAAGAAGCAGGAGGGCTATTTCTGATGGCGCACCAGTCCGCCCTGATCGCCGAGGATATCGAAGCCTATCTGCACCAGCACCAGCACAAGTCGCTGCTGCGCTTCATCACCTGCGGCAGTGTCGATGACGGCAAGTCCACCCTGATTGGCCGTCTGCTGTACGACAGCAAGATGATCTTCGAGGATCAGCTGACCGCGCTCGAAGCCGACTCCAAGAAGGTTGGCACCCAGGGGGGCGCGATCGATTTCGCCCTGCTGGTCGACGGCCTGGCCGCGGAGCGCGAGCAAGGCATCACCATCGATGTCGCCTACCGGTTCTTCTCGACCGAGAAGCGCAAGTTCATCGTCGCCGACACGCCCGGCCACGAGCAGTACACGCGCAACATGGTCACCGGCGCCTCGACCGCCGACGCGGCCGTGATCCTGATCGACGCGCGCAAGGGCGTGCTGACCCAGACGCGCCGCCACAGCTATCTCGTCAGCCTGCTGGGCATCCGCCACGTGGTGTTGGCGGTGAACAAGATGGATCTGGTCGACTGGGACCAGGGCGTGTTCGACCAGATCGTCGCCGACTACCGCGCCTTCGCCGAACGGATCGGCCTGTCGGTCTTCACCCCGATCCCGATCTCGGGCCTGGGCGGCGACAACATGGCCATGCGCAGCGCGGAGACGCCGTGGTTCAAGGGCCCGATCCTGATGGACTGGCTGGAGAGCGTCGACGTCGAGGACGATCTTCAGGCCAAGCCGTTCCGCATGCCGGTGCAATGGGTCAATCGCCCTAACCTGGATTTCCGCGGCTTCTCGGGTCTGATCGCCTCGGGAACGATCAAGCCCGGTGATCGCATCCGCGCCCTGCCCTCGGGTCGCGAGAGCCGCGTGGCTCGGATCGTCACCCTGCCGGGCGACCTCGACCAAGCCGTGGCTGGCCAGTCGGTGACCCTGACGCTGGAAGACGAGATCGACATCTCGCGCGGCGACGTGATCGCCACCGCGGACGCTCCCGCGCCGGTCGCCAACCAGTTCGAGGCCACCCTGGTCTGGATGGACGACGAACCCCTGCCCCCGGGCCGGACCTATCTCTTGAAGATCGGCGCTCGGACGGTCGGCGCCAGCGTCACCGACATCAAGCATCGCGTGAACGTCAACACGCTGGAGCACACCGCCGCCAAGCGGCTGGAGCTGAACGAGATCGGGGTCTGCAACCTGTCGCTCGACCAGGCGATCCCGTTCGAGGCCTATGCCGACAACCGCCAGATGGGCGGCTTCATCCTGATCGATCGCCTGTCGAACCGCACCGTCGGCGCGGGGATGATCAACTTCGCCCTGCGCCGCGCCGACAACATCCATTGGCAGCACACCGATGTCACCAAGGCCTCGCGCGCCGCGCTGAAGGCCCAGCGCGGCCAGGTGGTCTGGCTCACCGGCCTGTCGGGCGCCGGAAAGTCGACCATCGCCAACCTGGTCGAGAAGCGCCTGCACGCCCTGGGCCGCCACACCTATCTGCTGGACGGCGACAATGTCCGTCATGGCCTCAACAAGGACCTCGGGTTCACCGAGGAGGACCGCGTCGAGAACATCCGGCGGGTGGCCGAGGTCGCCAAGCTGATGGTCGACGCGGGCCTGATCGTGCTGACCGCCTTCATCTCGCCATTCCGGGCCGAGCGCCAGCTCGCGCGCGACATCCTGGAGCCCGGCGAATTCATCGAGGTCTTCGTCGACACACCCCTGGCCGTGGCCGAGGCGCGGGACGTCAAGGGTCTCTACAAGAAGGCCCGCTCGGGCCAGCTGAAGAACTTCACCGGCGTCGACAGCCCCTACGAGGCGCCGGAGAAGCCCGAACTGCGGATCGACACCACCGCCATCGATCCCGTCGAGGCGGCGGAGCGGATCGTGGCGTGGCTCGAGGGCCAGGAAGTCGACTACACGATTTGATGCCTTGATCGGCGCGAGAGCATGATCGCGCCGATCAGTCCGAGCCCCGCCATGCCCGCCGTCGCCAGATAGCCGAACGGTCCCAGCACGTCGAACAGCGGCCCCGAGGCGAGGGTCGCGATCCCGAGCGTGAAGCCCGACGAGAGCGCCGAGTTGATCGCCTGGGCCGGCGAAGCTGCGGCGGGCGGCGCCAGCTTCTCGATCAGGCGAAGCGACGCCAGGAACGAGGCCGCGAAGGTCAGGGCATGCAGGCACTGCAGCGGAAATAGCGCCCACAGCGGCGGCTCGAACGCGTAGGCCGTCCAGCGGATCACCGCCGCCAGGGCGCCGAGGACCAGGAACCGCTCGGGTCCCCAGCGACGACGCAGGGGCTCCAGAAAGAACATGAAGCCGACCTCGGCCGCGACGCCGACGCCCCACAGCACGCCGATCATCGGCTCGGGGATGCCTTGCTTGCGCCAGAGGATGGCCGAGAAACCGTAGTAGAAGGCATGCGCGCCCTGGATCAGGCCGGCCGTGACCACCGCGAGCACGAAGGTGCGGTTGCGCATCAGGTCGCCCAGCCCCTTCCAGCGCTCGGCCTTGCCGGGCTTGGCGCCCTCGGCGTGGACTCGCTCGGGCGGCACCAGCCAAGCGGCCGCCAGAGCGCCGACGAAGCAAGCGGCGATGATCCAGGCGGCGATGACCGTCGGCGCGGCGAAGGTCAGGATCGCGCCCATGGCCAGGTTGGCGGCGATGAAGGCGCTGGAGCCGGTGCCGCGCGCCAGGCCGTAGTTGAAGCCCTCGACCCGCGCCCGTCGCAAGGTGATGACGTCGATCAGCGGCGAGACGGTCGACATCAGGGTCTGGCCCACGAACCAGGCCGGGATCAGCCAAAAGAGGTTCGGACCAACCAGCAGGCCCGCATAACCGAGGCCCGCCCCGATCAGCAGCAACACCATGGGCGTGCGCCGCAGCTTGAAGCCATCGGCCCACACCGCCAGCACGGGCCCCGTGAAGGGCTTGAGCAGCAGCGGCACGGCCAGGATCAGACCGATCGCGCCGCCGCTCATGCCACGATCGCGCAGGAAGGTGCCGGCGTAGGGCAGGCTGACGCCCGAGACCAGGAACAGCGAGGCGTAGAACAGGCAAAGACGAACGAGGGTGGGAAGCCCCTTCCCGTCCGCCTGGTTGTCCGCCCCAGCGATCACCCTAGTCCGCGCCGCCGAAGCGGGCCGTCCATTCGGCGATCTGGTCGTCGTCGATCTTCTTGAAGAGGACCTCCGGGACGGTGATCGCCTGGCCGACCGTCAGCTTTGAAAGCTCGGCCGCGCCGTCGTTCGATGGCCAGGCCGCCGGGAAGTCCAGGCCGAAGGCCTCGCTGATCTTCTCGGCCGCGAACGGGATGAACGGGGCCGAGATCTTGGCGTACAGCGCCGCCAGGTTCAGGGCGGTGCGGACGATAACGGCGGCGCGGTCGCGATCGGTCTTGATCGCGGTCCAGGGCGCGGCCTCCTGCAGGTACTCGTTGCCGACCACCCACAGGGCCCGCAACGCCTGGGCGCTCTTGCGGATCTCGATGGCGTCCATCTGTTCAGCCAGATCGGCGAGACGCGCCGAAACGTCGGCGAACAGCTTCTCTTCCAGCGGTCCGGGCGCGCCGCCCTCGGGCACGACGCCGTCGAACTTGCTCTCGGTGAACTTCAGGATGCGGTTGACGAAGTTGCCCAAGACGTCGGCCAGGTCGCGGTTCACCGCGCTGGCGAACTGCTCCCAGGTGAAGGCCGTGTCGCTGCCCTCCGGCGAGTTGGCCGTCAGGTACCAGCGCCAGAGATCCGGCGGCAGGATGTCCAGAGCCGCGTCCATGAAGACGCCGCGCTTGTTCGAGGTCGAGAACTTGCCGCCGTACCAATTCAGCCAGTTGAAGGCCTTGAGCATGTCGACGCTCTTCCACGGCTCTTCCGAGCCGAGGATCGTCGCCGGGAAGCTCACCGTATGGAACGCGACGTTGTCCTTGCCCATGAACTGGACGTAGCGGACGTCGTCCGCGCCCTCGTCGGTGCGCCACCAGCGCTTCCAGTCGCGATCGGGCGCGCCCTCGGCCCATTCCTGGGTGGCGGCGATGTATTCGATCGGGGCGTCAAACCAGACGTAGAAGACCTTGTCCTCGAAGCCCGGGCGCGGAAGGCCGTCCTTGGCCACCGGGATGCCCCAGGCCAGGTCGCGGGTGATGCCGCGGTCGATCAGGCCCTCGTCCAGGTGCTTGTAGGCGATCGAACGCGCCAGCTGCGGCCAGTCGGCGTGGCTGTCGACCCAGGCGCGGATCTTGTCGGCCATCTTGGTCTGCAGCAGGTACAGGTGGCGGGTGTCGCGCACCTCGATGTTCCGCGAGCCCGAGATCACCGAGTACGGATTGATCAGGTCAGTGGGGTCCAGCAGATTCCCACAATTGTCGCACTGGTCGCCGCGGGCCTTGTCGAAGCCGCAGTGCGGGCAGGTCCCTTCGACGTAGCGGTCGGGCAGGAAGCGCTTGTCGTCGACCGAATAGACCATTTGGTCGACCCGCTCCTCGATCAGGCCGTGGTCCTCCAGGGCCTGGCAGAAGTGCTGGGTCAGGCGATGGTTCTGCGGCGATGACGAGCGGCCGAAATGGTCCCACGACAGGCCAAACGCGCGGCCGACGTCGTGCTGCAGCACGTGCTGCTCGGCGCAGTAGGTGGCGACGTCTTGGTTCGCCGCGGCGGCCGCGAGTTCGGCGGGCGTGCCGTGCTCGTCGGTGGCGCAGATGTAGAGCGTCTCGTGGCCGCGAGCCCGTTGAAAGCGCGCATAGACGTCGGCCGGCAGCATCGACCCCGCCAGATTCCCCAGGTGCTTGATGCCGTTGATGTACGGCAGAGCCGAGGTGATCAGGATACGAGCCATGCGGGCGCGGCCTTTCGGGCAAGTCGGACGAAGCAAAGAAGCGTCCGCATATAGAAGGGTCGAGCGGCGAGGGAAAGGTTTGGGCTTGCCTAGAACACCACCGCCAGCGCCACGACCCCCGCCAAGCCGGCGAGGAAGGTCACGAGCAACGGCGTCGCCGCCCTCACGCCCGTCGAGCCCTTGGCGATGGCGAAGGCCAGGCCCGCCTTGACCAGGGTGTTGGCCAGGATCGGCGCCGCCAGGATCAGGCCGGCGATCCTGGGGGTAAGGCTGCCGGCCGGGAGGCGGCTCATGGCGATGATCGCGGCGTCGACATCGACCATGCCGGAAATGCCCAGCACGACAGCCAGGCCAGCGCCGCCGAAGGCTTGCATCGCCCAGCGGCCGGCCAGGGTGATGACCATGACCAGGCCCGCCAGCAGCAAGGCGGGTCCAAGGTCGAAGGGGTTGCGAACCGAGGGCGCGGGTCCGTCGCTCGCCGCCCCGGACTTCAGGCGCAGCGCCCAGGCGACATAGGCCGCGCCCACCAGACCGGCCGGGACCGCCATCAGCGCGAAGCTCGATAGGGCGAAGGGCGCCAGCACCGCGACGATAACCAGCACCCGCGCGATCATGACCGTCGAAGCCAGGGCGATCCCGGCGACCAGCACCCTGGTCTCGCCGTCCGACTTGCGAATGCGCGCGGCCATGGCGGCTGTGACGGCGGTCGAGGACACCACCGCCCCGACGGCCGCCGTGGCCAGAACCCCCTTCTCGGCGCCCAGCTTGCGGCTGGCCGCATAGCCGATCAGCGACAGGCCCGAGACCAGCACGACCACCATCCAGATCTCACGCGGGTTCCAGGCGTTCATCGGCCCGAATTCGCGATTGGGCAGCAGTGGCAGGATCGCCAGCGAGATCAGGGCGAAGCGGACGATGGCCTGGAGTTCGAGCTCGCTCAGCCCCTCGACCCACTCGTGCAGCCGCTTGCGCTGGGCCAGGATCAGCGTGGTCAGGGCCGCGAGAACGCAGGCCAGGCTCCATTGGCCGGCGGCGGCCAGCGCGCCGAGACCCAGGGTGATGATGCCGACGACGGTGGTGGTCGCGCTAAGCTCGTCCTTGGCGGCGGCGCGGGCGTAGCCGATGAGCAGGGCCGCTGCCGCCGCGATCAGGATGGCCGCGCCGATTAGCGGCGAGATGCGCGCCGTCGCCTCCCCGGCCACGCCGCCGGCCAGACCCAGCAGAGCGAAGGTGCGGATGCCCGCGACCCGCGAGCCATCGGGCTCCAGCCGATGCGACCAGCCGCGCTCGACGCCGATCAACAGCCCGAGCGCGAAGGCCAGGCCCACGCCGGCGAAAGGCGACAGGGCCTGGATCCATTCCGACATACACCACGCCTCCCTAGGATGAGGCGCGTCTAGACCCCGTCCTTACAGCGGAATGTTATCGTGCTTCTTCCAGGGGTTGGAGAGTTCCTTGCCCTTAAGGCTCTTCAGGCCGCGCACAATCCGGCGGCGGGTGCCGTGGGGCATGATCACGTCGTCGATATAGCCCCGCGAGGCGGCGACGAACGGGTTGGCGAAGGCGTTCTTGTACTCAGCCTCGCGGGCGGCCAGGGCCTCGGGGTCCTTGGCCTCCTGGCGGAAGATGATCTCGACCGCCCCCTTGGCGCCCATCACCGCGATCTCGGCCGTCGGCCAGGCGTAGTTGAGGTCGCCGCGCAAGTGCTTGGAACTCATCACGTCATAGGCGCCGCCATAGGCCTTGCGGGTGATGACGGTGATCTTCGGCACGGTGGCCTCGGCGTAGGCGAATAGCAGCTTGGCGCCGTGCTTGATCAGGCCGCCGTACTCCTGCTTGGTCCCCGGCATGAAGCCCGGCACGTCGACGAAGGTCAGGATCGGGATGTTGAAGGCGTCGCAGAAGCGCACGAAGCGCGCGGCCTTGCGGCTGGAGTCGATATCGAGCACGCCCGCCAGCACCTGCGGCTGGTTGGCGACGACGCCGACCGTCTCGCCGTCCATCCGGGCGAAGCCGCAGATGATGTTCTTGGCCCACTCGCTGGAGATCTCGAAGAAGTCGGCCTCGTCGACGACCTTCAGGATCAGTTCCTTCATGTCGTAGGGTTTGGTCGGGTCGGCCGGGATCAGGGTGTCGAGGCTGGCCTCGTCGCGCAGGGCTTCATCGAAGCTCTCGCGCTCCGGAGCGGGCTCGCGGTTGGACGAGGGCAGGAAGTCGACCAAGCGGCGCACCTGGGTCAGGGCTTCCAGGTCGTTCTCGAACGCGCCTTCGGCCACGCCGGACTTGGCGGCGTGGACGCGGGCGCCGCCCAGCTCCTCGGCGGTGACCACCTCGTTGGTGACGGTCTTCACCACATCCGGACCGGTCACGAACATGTAGCTCGTGTCCTTCACCATGAAGATGAAGTCGGTCATGGCGGGGCTATAAACATCGCCGCCGGCGCAGGGGCCCATGATCACGCTGATCTGCGGCACCACGCCCGAGGCCATCACGTTCTCGAGGAAGATGTCGGCGTAGCCGGCCAGGCTGTCGACACCCTCCTGGATGCGCGCGCCGCCGGCGTCGAACAGGCCGATGATCGGCGCGCCGACCTTCATGGCCTGGCGCTGGACCTTAACGATCTTGGCCGCGTGCGCGCCCGAAAGGCTGCCGCCGAACACGGTGAAATCCTTGGAGAAGACGTAGACGACCTTGCCGTTGATCGTCCCCCAGCCGGTCACGACACCGTCGCCAGGGATCTTCTGGTCCTGCATGCCGAAGTCGGCGCTGCGGTGTTCGACGAACATGTCGAACTCCTCGAAGGAGCCTTCGTCCAGCAGAAGATCGATCCGCTCGCGGGCGGTCAGCTTGCCCTTGGCGTGCTGAGCGGCCACCCGCGCCTCGCCGCCGCCGATCTTGGCCTGCTCGCGACGACGGTCGAGTTCCGTAAGAATGTGCTGCACGCGCGTACTCCCCTGCCGGACTTATCGATGGCGGCGTTCCGCCTTATGCAGCAGGCGTAGCGAGGGCGAAGGCTCGGCGCAAGGCGGACCTTGCGGCAGCGCAGCATGGCTTTTCAGGTCGTTCGCGGGCCGAACAGGATGATCCCCGCCCCGACCAGGCAGACCGCGGCGCCAATCAGGTCCCAGCGGTCGGGGCGCGCGCCCTCCACCAGCCGCATCCAGACGATCGAGGCCAGGATGTAGATCCCGCCATAGGCGGCGAACGCGCGCCCCGCCACGCTGGCGTCGATCCTGGTCAGCAGAAGGGCGAAGCCGATCAGGGACAGCGTCCCCGCCGCGACCCACCACGGCGAGCGGCCCAGACGCAGCCAGGCCCAAAACCCGAAGCAGCCGCCGATCTCGGCCAGGGCCGCCAGGCCATAGAGGGCGACCGCCTTGATCACCGAAGCGACGCGAACCAGCGGTCGATCATCGCCGCCTCGATCGCCAAGGCTTCGGCGCGCGCCCTGGCCTCGGCGTCCTCTCCCCACTGCTCGGCCTGGAAGATCTCGTCGAGACGCGACAGGTCCAGCGCCCGCTGGCCGGTCAGCCGGCCGGCGCGAATGGCCAGGGCCAGAACCGTCGAGCCGAAAAGGCCCGCCGCGAAGGCCGTCCCGGTCAAGGTGAAGTCGTCCAGGGTCAACGCCAGCGCTTCGACCGAAGCCAGGGTGGCGGCCGGCTGAGGTTGATGGATGATCCCCGCCACGGGATTGAACGAGAGGCCATGCTCGGCCTTGGCCCAGTCGAGCATCGCGCCCCACTCCCGCGACTGCCGCTCGACCAGGGCCGTCGGGTGCTCGGCGCGATAGCAGAGGTGGTCCGAGGCGGCGTAGGCGGTGATCTCCTTGGCGACGTCGGCGCGCGTCTCGGAGACACGGTCGATGGCCGTGAATGCCAAGCGGGTTGCCGGCATCAGGCTGTTGTCGATGAACTCGACCTGCGCCTCCCACTCGGCCGCGACCAGCTCGGCCAGGGCCTTCGTCGGCACGATCAGCGGCTTTCTGGCCGGAGATTTCGGCGTGCGCCCATCCAGTTGGACGGCGAAGCCGCCCTCCGCCTCGGCGGCGGCCGCCGCCTTGTAGAAGCGTTTGGGTTTCAGCAGCAGCTCGGCTTTGTCGGACACGGGAAACTCTTTTTCGGGCCGCCCGCGACGGAACGGCGGCGTACCCGCGTTGAATGGGCAATGTCACGTCGTCGCGCAAGGGAGAGCGCTCTTGAGCCTGCCCAGCAAGGACATGATGGCCGCCATCGCCGTCACCCGTTTCGGCCTTGGCGCCCGCCCCGGCGAGATCGAGGCCGCCCGAGCCGATCCGAAAGGCTTCCTGATCGCCCAGATCCGCCGCGAGGGCGCGGACCTGCCGCGAGATAGCGGCGAGACCTCGGCCGACCGCTTCAGCCAGATGCGCGACTTCCAGCGGCAACGGAAGATGGAACGCGAACAGAAGGACGGGCAAGGCGACAAGACCACCGCCAACGCCCAGACCTTCAAGGACGCCCAGCGCGACCTGCGCGAAAAGGTCGGCGCCGACTTCCTGGCGCGAGCACGGCTCGCGACAAACACGGACGCCGCCTTCCGCGAACGCTGGGCGCTGTTCTGGGCCAATCACTTCACCGTCTCGGCGACCAAGCAGCTCACGTCGGTGCTGATCGGGCCATTCGAGCGCGAAGCGATCCGGCCGAATGTATTCGGCGGCTTCGAGAACCTCCTGGTGGCGTCCTCGACCCATCCAGCCATGCTGACCTACCTGGATCAGGCCCAGTCGATCGGGCCGAACAGCCGAGCCGCCGGCGCCGCGGCGCGACGCCGGAACGGCAAGGCCGGCCTCAACGAGAACTTGGCGCGCGAGATTCTGGAACTGCACACGGTGGGAGTCGACGCCGGCTATTCCCAGGCCGATGTCACCGAGTTCGCCCGGGCCCTGACCGGCTTCTCGATCGGCCGCGACGCCGAGGATCGTCCGGGCCAGTTCGTGTTCCGAGAGGCGGCCCACGAGCCCGGCGGGCGAACGGTTCTGGGCCGTCAATATGGCCAGACAGGGCTGAAGCAAGGTCTCTCGGTGCTGAGCGACCTCGCCGCCGATCCGCGCACCGCGCGCCACGTCTGTGGGAAGATCGCCCGCCACTTCGTCTCGGATATGCCGCCCGCGTCGCTGACCCAACGGCTGGAGCGGCGCTGGATGGAGACCGGAGGGGACTTGGCCAAGGTCGCCCAAACCCTGATCGAAAGCCCCGAAGCCTGGGACCCGACGCCCGTCAAGTTCAAGACGCCCTACGAGTACACGCTGTCGACCTGGAGGCTGATCGGCGCGGAGCCCTCGGCGATCGAGCGCCTGGCGCCGATCCTCACGGGCCTGGGGCAAAAGCCATTCTCGCCCCCCTCGCCCAAGGGGTGGCCCGAGGACGCCCAGTCCTGGGCCGCGCCCGACGCCCTGATCAAGCGGATGCAATGGGCGCAAGGCTTCGCCGCCGCGGTGGCGGACCGCGCCGATCCCAACGCCCTTTCCGCCGAAGCCCTGGGCGCGCGGCTGACCCCTGCCGTCGCCAAGGCCGTCTCGCGCGCCGAAACCCGTCGCGAAGCCTTCGCCCTTCTCGTGATGAGCCCGGAGTTCCAACGCCGATGAACGCTCACCTAAACCGCCGCTCGCTGCTGGGCTTGGGCGCCAGCCTTGGAATTGGCGTCACCTTCCTGGGGACCCAGGCCTTCGCCGCCTCCGAGGGCGATCTGGCCAAGAAGAAGCTTGTCGTCGTCATCTGTCGCGGCGGCATGGACGGCCTGTCCGTCTCGCCGCCGGTGGGCGATCCGAACTACGCCGCGCTACGGGGCTCAATCGCCATGAAGCCGGAGGATGTGCTCAATCTCGACGCCACCTTCGGCCTGCACCCGGAGCTTTCGACCGTTCACGCCCTGGCCTTGAAGGGCGAGGCCCGCATCGCGCCGGCCATCGCCAGCCCCGACCGCGCCCGCTCTCACTTCGAGGCGCAGGACGTGCTCGAGACCGGCGCCTCAGGGGTCTACGGGGCCGACACGGGATGGCTGAACCGCACGCTCGAAGCCCTGGCGCCCGTTCGCGAGATCGAAGGCCTCTCGGTCGGGGCCACCGCCCCGCTGATCCTGCGCGGCAAGGTTCAGGCGGCCAGCTGGTCGCCAGGCAAGGGCGTCGACGAGAGCGCCCGCCTGCCCACCCTGCTTCAGGACCTCTACAAGTCCGATCCGCTGTTGGGGCCGGCCTTCGCCAGCGGACTGGAGACCGAGACCATGGCGCAGCAGGCGATGACGGCCATGGCGCCCTCTCCCGCCATGAACATGGCGGCCGCGTCGACACCTCCGACGGCGGGTCCGGGCGGGACGTCATCCTCCATGGCCAACGATCGCCGAAACCGACAGGGCGGCGAGGCGGCGCGAAAGCTCGGATCGACGCTCGGCGGCTTCATGATTCAGCCGAGCGGGCCGCAAATCGCGGCCATCTCGCTGGACGGCTTTGACACGCACGCGGGTCAGTCCGGTCAGATCGCCACGCGCCTGTCCTATCTGGACGTGGTGCTCGATGGTCTGCACGCCGGCCTCGGGACCGAATGGAAGAACACGGTGGTGATCGTCGTCACCGAGTTCGGCCGGACGGCGCGGGTGAATGGCACGGGCGGCACGGATCACGGCACGGCGTCCACCGGCCTGATCCTCGGCGGCGCCCTGAAGCCCGGCGGCATCGTCGGCGACTGGCCCGGCCTTGCCGAGAAGGCCCTGTTCGAGAACCGCGACACGGCCCCGACGCTAGACATGCGCGCGCTCTTCAAGGGCGCGCTGGCCGAGCACATGGGCGTCGACCGCGCCCTGCTGGAGACCAAGGTGTTTCCGGGCAGCGAGACCGCCAAGCCCTTGACGGGCTTGGTCTAGCAACCCGCCCGCGAAGGCGGAGAGGCCGCGCTCGCCCCCATGGCGCGGCCGGTGGGGGACCAAGCGGCGCGGCGTTTAGCGCCGCTTGGTCTGACGCCGGGCGAACGGCTCGGCCTCGGCCTCGTCTTCCGAGAAGCCGAACTTGCGGAAGCCTTCCTTCATCTCGGGGCTGAGCGGCGCCTCGATGTGCAGCATGCCGGCCGACGGGTGCGGCAGCAGGATCGAACGGGCGTGCAGCTGCAGCTTCAGCCCCTCGGATAGCGGCGCGGACTTCTCGTCGCCGTACTTGGGGTCGCCCAGGATCGGATGGCCCATGGCCTTCATGTGCGCGCGCAGCTGGTGGGTGCGGCCGGTGTGCGGGCGCAGCGCCATCCAGGTCACCCGCGGCCCGGCGCGGCTGATGGTGACGAACTCGGTCTCGGCGGGCTGGGCGTCCGGATCCTTGGGCTGGGCGGGCACGACCAGTTCGCGGTCGCCGACGCCCCGCTTGGCCAGGTGCAGCTCCATCACGCCCTCGGTCGGGTGCGGGTTGCCGGCGACGATGGCCCAATAGGTCTTCTGCGCCTTGCGCTTGGCGAAGGCGCCCGACAGGCGCGCCGCTGCGCTGGGCGTCTTGCCCAGCAGCAGAACGCCCGAGGTGTCGCGGTCCAGGCGGTGAACCAGGCGCGGGCGATCGACGCCCTCGCCCCAGGCGCTGAGCAGCTTGTCGACATGCTTGGTGGTCTTGGTGCCGCCCTGCACGGCCAGGCCGGCGGGCTTGTTGAGGGCCAGGACCTCTTCGTCCTCGTACAGCACCAGCGACTTGGCGTAGGCGACGTCGCGAGCCGACAGCTTGTTCTTGTCGGCCGGATCGGGCGCGTCAGGCAGCGGCGGCACGCGGATCTGGCTGCCGGCCGCCAGCTTGGTGTCGGCCTTGGCGCGCGAACCATCGACCCGGACCTGGCCCGAGCGAAACAGCTTGTTGAGCTGGATGTGGTTCAGGTGCGGCCAGCGCCGCTTGAACCAGCGGTCCAGGCGCACCCCGTCCTCGCCAGCGTCGACGTAGAGGGTGCGGACTTCCTTGGTGGTGCTCATGCGAAAATCCTGCGGGCGATCAGAAGGCCCGCGAACAGGGCCGCCACGGACAAAAGCACGCTGGCGGCGGAATAGGAAAAGGCCTGCAGATAGGCGCGCTTCTGGATCATCAGCGCGGTCTCCAGGGAGAACGAAGAGAACGTGGTGAAGCCGCCCATGACGCCGACGCCCAGCAGCACCCGCCAGGGCTCGCTCGACGCGGCCCCGCGATGCGCCAACCAAGACGCCAGACAGCCCATCAGGAAACCGCCCACGACATTGACGGTGAAGGTTCCATAGGGCCAGCCCGAACCGAAGACCCGTAAAGCGCCAACCCCGACAAGATAACGCGCCACCGAGCCGACGGCCCCGCCGGCGGCCACGAGAAGCAGTTTGTTCATGAAAGTCTTATGCTCCGAGCCGCCCGCAACGCCAAGCTCTCAAGATAGTTCCCTTGATTTTACGCGATTTCTTTCAAGGTAAACAACTTTGGAAACCCTATTCGGTCACCACTCGTTAAACGCGCGGACGGCATTTTGTCGCTGTATTTGTAAAGCGCAGAGCCATGTCCCGCCCACCTCCATCTTCCGACGCGACCGAACGCGTGGCCCTTCCGGGGCCGGTGCTTCAGCGCCTCGCCGGCACGGATCTGGTGGCGCGCGGCTCGGTCAACGTCATCAGCGTCAAGACCATCCGCATGTGGGCCGGCGACTGGTGGGCCCAGAAGCGCGGCGATGTATGGACCTATGTCGAGCGCAAGCTGGCCGAGCACCTGGACCGTAACGACCTGCGCGCCCGCATCTCGGAAAGCGAATTCCTGATCGCCACGAACAACGAGCACGGCCTGGCCGCGCAGGCGACCAGCGTCCGCATTCTCGAGGACGTGCTGACCCACCTCTTGGGCGCGGCCGATCCGGCCGACCTGGGCATTCGCGCGGTGGTCGGCCTGGAAGGCGGCCAAGCTGTCTGCAAGCGCATAGACCCGACCGTGATCCTCGCCGCCCGCGCGCGCCGCGACTCCGAGCGTTCGCCCGTCCGGATCGAGGTCGACCCGGCCGACGAGGCCCGTCGCACCCCCGTGGCGTTCACCACCGCCGCCGGCGCGGCGCTTCGGGTGGATTTCACGCTGGAGCACCTGGTCAATCTGCGCCGCAACATCACCACGGCCGTGCGCATCGAGCCGATGGTCACGCATCTGGCCAGCGGCCGCCAAGCCTCGGCACGCGCCCTGACCAAGCTATCGGATCGCGACGTCGCGTTCATCGACGAGTCGACCCTGAAGTACGCGGCGGTCTTCGCCCGTTCGGCCCAGGGCCCCCATACGCCAGAACTTATCCTGCCGGCTTCTTTCCGCACGCTGGGCACCCAGCGCGGCCGCGATCTGCTGACGGGCACGGCGGGACTCTCGCTGGGCCTGCTGCGCGGCGGGATCATGATCGAGCTGGTCGATATCACTCGCGGCACGCCCGCCGGCCGTCTTCTGGAAGTCGTTGGTCTGCTGCGCGCCCTGACCCGCGGCGTGATCGCCCGCGTCCCGCCCGACCGTGAAGCGCTGCGCGTGCTGCGCGACGCCCGCCTGGCGGGTCTCGCGCTCGACGCCTCGGACCTGACGGGCGAGGCGGCCAAGATCGCGATGGACATCATGGCCTTCGGTCGCGACGCGCGCGGCCTGGCGGCGACGACCATCCTGCAGGGTCTGCCGGCCGAAGGTTATTTCGCGGCGGCCGAGACCGCCGGCCTCAGCCACGCGTCGCTGCGGGCGACCTACCCCTTGGGCAAGCAGGCGGCCGCCTAAGGCGCCTTAGACCCGGCCGCGTCCATAGCCGATGGTCTTGACGATCTCGCGCGCGTCATAGGCGTCACGGTCGCGCGGCGTCGGCCCCTTGCCGAACACGACTTCGATCGATTGCGCGAACGACGGACCCGGGCCGAGGTCGAAGCTCGTGCCCAGACCCAGGCCAAAGCTTGATCGGCGGCCGAAACTAGCCGACCCGCCGCCGACCGACATCCGGGGGCCGCGATCGTAGCCAGAGGCCGCGGTCGAACGATCCGCGATGCGGAACCAGTCGTAGCCGTCGCGCAGCGCCAGCTCGGCCGCGCGCAGCAGCGCATAGTCGGCGATCCGATCCTGCTTGGCCCCAGGCCCGCCCTGGAAGGTGACACGGTAGCGACCGGCCTCCAGGCGATATTCGGAGTAGCCGACGTCGTTGGGCGCGCCGGACTGGGCGCGATAGACGGTGGGCGTGCTGGCGCAGGCCGCCAGCAACAGGCCAGACAGGGTGGCGGCGATCAGGGGTTTGGCGATTTTCATGGGGTGCCTCTTCAGACCTGTTCAACGGCGTCCGACGCCGGCTGTTCCGGAATCGACAGGTCTAGGGCCTTCAGCATCGCGGTGAAATCGGACGGAAGCGGGGCCATGACCTTGCGCTCGCCGCCCAGGGGATGCGGAAAGGTCAGCCTGGCGGCGTGCAGCATCAGGCGTGGGACGGCGACGCCACCCAGCATCAGCGCCCCGCCATAGCGACTGTCGCCCGCCAGGGGGCGACCGATCGAGGCCATGTGGACGCGCAACTGGTGCATGCGGCCTGTATCCGGAGACAGCTCGACCAGGGCGGCCGTCGCATTGGCGGCCAGGGTGCGATAGCGGCTGCGGGCGGTCTCGGCCTCCGGATGGTCCGGCGCGCAGACGCGCATGTAGGCCTCGCGGCCGATCGACTCGCGCCGCAGCGGGCTGTCGATCATGCCGCCCTTGGGCTCCGGAGCGCCCGGCGCGACGATGGCCAGGTAGCTTTTGCGGAAGCGCTTGGCCATCATGGCCTCGCCCAGGAAAGCCGCGCCCGGCTTGGTCTTGGCCGTCAGGATCACGCCCGAGGTGTCGCGGTCCAGGCGGTGGATCAGGCGAGGGCGCGCCTTGCCGGGCTTGGCGAACGCCCACAGCAGGTCATCCAGCGTATGGGCCTTGATCCGCCCGCCCTGGCTGGAAAGGCCGGCGGGCTTGTCGAGCGCGATGATAGCCTCGTCCTCGTAAAGCACCCACGACTGGGCCGCCGCGATCTCCTCCGGCGTAAGGGTGATCGGACACTCGACGGCCTTCGGTTTGGCGACGCCGGGAGGACGGCGGAATTTCGGACTGCTCATTTGCCGTCCTTACGCACCTTGCCCCAGGCTTCCAAGCGCTCACGCACCTTGGCCTCGGCGCCGACCGGCTTGGGCTCATAGAAGCGCCGGCGCTCCATGCCGTCAGGGAAGTAGTTCTGGCCGGACACGCCGCCCTCGACGTCGTGGTCGTAGGCGTAGCCGTCGCCATAGCCCAGCGACTTCATCAGCTTGGTCGGCGCGTTGAGAATGTGCGACGGCGGCATCAGGCTGCCGGTCTCCTTGGCGGCGCGGCGGGCGGCCTTGTAGGCGACGTAGACGGCGTTCGACTTGGGCGCGCTGGCCATGTGGACCACGGCCTGGGCCAGGGCCAGTTCGCCTTCCGGGCTGCCGAGGAAATCGTAGGCGTCCTTGGCGGCCGTGGTCAGGAGCAAGCTGAGCGGATCGGCCGCGCCAATATCCTCGGACGCCATGCGGACCAGGCGGCGCGCGATGAACAGCGGGTCCTCGCCGCCCTCCAGCATCCGCGCCAGCCAGTACAGCGCGGCGTCCGGATCGCTGCCGCGGACCGACTTATGCAGGGCGGAGATGAGGTTGTAGTGCTCCTCGCGGTCCTTGTCGTAGGCCGGTCGGCGCTTCTGCAGGAACTGGCCAAGCTGGGTCGGGTTCAGCGGGCTGTCGGTCCCGATCGAGAACAGGGTCTCGGCCAGGGTCAGAAGGTAGCGGCCGTCGCCGTCGGCCATGGCCACCAGCGCCGAACGCGCCTCGGCGTCCACCGGCAACGGCCGGTTTTCGGCGGCCTCGGCGCGCTGGAGAAGCTGCTCCAGCGAGTCCTCGGTCAGGCGCTTGAGCACGAAGACCTGGCAGCGCGACAGCAAGGCCCCGTTCAGCTCGAACGATGGGTTCTCGGTGGTCGCGCCAACGAGGGTGACGATCCCCTCCTCCACGAACGGCAGGAAACCGTCCTGCTGGGCGCGGTTGAAGCGGTGGATCTCGTCGACGAACAGCAGGGTGGACTGGCCGGCCATGCGCCGGGCGCGAGCTTGCTCGAAGGCCTTCTTCAGGTCGGCGACGCCCGAGAACACCGCCGAGATCTGCTGGAACTCGTAGCCGCCCGCCTTGGCCAGCAGGCGGGCGATCGTGGTCTTGCCGGTGCCGGGCGGTCCCCACAGGATCATCGAGGCCAGACGGTGCGCGGCGGCCATCCGGCCGATCGGCCCCTCGGGACCGAGCAGGTGCTGCTGACCCACCACCTCGTCGAGGCTCTGGGGCCGCAGGCGGTCGGCGAGCGGCGAAGGCGCGTGCGGCGTCAGGCCGGCGGCCTGGAAGAGATCGGACATGATGAGTCCGTTTCTAGAGCGTGGCAGCCGAAAGTGTGAGCGGTTTCGGCGCCTGCCACGCTCTAGATGCTTGAGATAGAGCCTGTTCATCCGCTCCGATGGCTGCATCGGAACGGATTAACAGGCTCGGGCAGGCCGCCGGGCCCAAGTCGCCTCGCGTCAGGTCGAGAAGCGAGCGGAGATCCGCTGGCCTTGGCGCTCGATGGTCACG
>CAKZJK010000372.1 GCA_936942565.1 uncultured Caulobacter sp.
CCGGCACCAGCCGCTCCAGCAGGCCGGGACGCGCCGCGGCGCGGTAGTCCTTGATCGTGGCCTCGGTGCCCGGGATCGGGCCCAGGGGGGCGAAGGTGGTGGTCGGCTTGACGGCCAAGCCGTTGGGACCCGCGCCCTGGGTCAGCAGGGTCAGTTCGTTGACGTGCATGATGAAGTCGGGGCTCAGGTACTGGGGCCGACCGGCCTTCAGCTCGCGGGCCATCTCGGCGACGCCGGCGAACTTGTCCTGGGCGTAGACCTCGCGGCGGCGGACCCACTCGAACAGGCGCTGCTTGAAGGTCGAGCGCATCTGCTGGTCCTTCTCGACGGCGTGGGACTTGGCGTTGCGGGCCAGCTTCACGCGACGGCCGCCGATGCCGAACAAGCGGCCAAGGCCAGGGTGGGCGCGCAGGGTCTGGAACTTGCGGGCGCTGAGGCCGCCCTTGCTGTAGCGCTCCAGGAACACCGGCGACTGGTAGTGGCGGTAGCTGTCGCTGATGACCTCGCCAGCGTCGCCGATGACCCGCATGCGGTGGTCGCGGGGGGCGACGACGCTGCAGGTGATCCGCGCCGAGGCGCCGTTGGCGAACTGCAGGCAGGCGACCGAGAAGTCCGGCGTGCCGACGCGGGGGGGCAGGCCCTCCATCTTGTTCTCGATCAGCTCGCTGGAGAAGGCGGTGATCGAGACGGCCGGGCCCAGCAGGCCGCAGATCCAGACGAGGTGATAGCCCAGGTGCTCGTAGGTGCAGCCCTCGAGGATCTCCTCTTCCAGCGGCCAGGGAGCGCCGGTGGGGCTCTTGACCGACTCGAATTGCATCAGGTGGATCGGGTTGTCGTCCAACTCGGCATAGACCAGCAGCGGTTTGCCGATGGCGCCGTCCTCGACCGCCTTGAACAGGGTGCGGACGCTGTCGGCGAAGATGTTGCAGGGCGCGGCGTAGAGACGGACGCCCTTGGCGGCGGCGGCGTCGAACAGCTGGCGGGACTCGGCCACGCTCTTGGTCAGCGGCTTTTCCGAATAGACGTGCTTGCCGGCCTGGAGGGCGCGCAGGCTGACCTCGAAGTGCGAGCCGATGTTGGTCAGGTTGATCACCGCCTCGATCCGCGGATCGGCCAGCAGCTCGTCATAGCTGGCGTAGGCGTGGAAGCCGTAATAGGCGCTCACCTTGGCCGACCGATCCGGGTTCTTGTCGTAGACGCCCATGACGACCAGCTCGGGGTGGGCGCGGAGCGTCCGCATGTAGATGTCGAAGACGAAGCCGCATCCGACAAAGGCGATGTTCATGGTCGAGCGTCCGTTCATTTGGCGGAAGGGCGTGGGAAGAGGCTCAGGCGCCGGCCTCGACCGCGCGGGCGGCTTCGGTCGACGCGGTCAGGCTGGCGGTCCGCGTCGCGCCGACCAAGGGCAGGGAGACGCCGGGCCGGCGGATCGAGGCGATGATCTGTTCGCGGGCGTAGCGGGCGGGGTCGGCCTGGCTGGCGATCGCGTGGGCCCCGCCCAGGATCTCCCGCGCGATGATCGCCACGCCCTGGCGGGCGGCGTCCCGCACGACGGCGTCGAAGGCCGTGTCACCCGGATGCAGCGGAACCTGCAGCGCCTTGACGCGCGGGTCTTTGAGGGCGGCCTCCGCGGTCGCCACGTCATCGACCGAAACGCCGACGAGGGCGATCTTGCCGACTTGGCGCGCCTGCTCCAGGGCGCCAACGGAGTCGCCTCGAGCGACCACCTCTGCGGGCGGACTGTGCAGCATGAACATCTCGATCCGCTCGCGCTTCAGTCGGCGTAGGCTGCTGTCGAGACTGGCGGACAGGAAGGCGGGATCCCAGCAGGTCGGCATCGGCTTGGCGCGGGCGGCGGCGACGCCGCGGCGGGCCTGGTCCGAACGCCGGGCGACCGTGCGGAGGATGCTCTTCAGCGGTGCCAGGACGCGCATCTTCATCGACAGGTGCTTGCCGGCCTTGGAGCAGACGACGACATCGTCTCGCTGGCCCAGGATCTCGCCCAAGATGCGCTCGCTGTCGCCCTGGCCGTAGATGTTCGAGGTGTCGAAGAAGCGGACGCCTTGGTCCAGCGCCAGCTTCACCAGCGCCCGCGCTTCACCGCCGTTAGCGCCGTTCACCGAACCCAGGCGGCTGCAGCCCAGGCCCAGCGGAAGGGCGTCGCGGGGGAGAAGCGCGGGGGGCAGGTTTTCAAAAGGCATGGCTTGATCCTTCACGCGGCTTCGACGAGGGCTTCCAGCTGGCGCGCCAGCATCCCGCAGTCCGCGAGAGCCTCGGGCGGCGGGGGAGCGTGGCCGATCCAGCAAAGCAGATGTTGGCGGCCGTCGGCGGTGTGCGGACGCACGCGCAGCTCGAAAGCTGGATCGCGTCGGCCGTAGTGGCTGGCGCAGAACGAGGCGCGCGGCACCTCGACCTCGCCGTCGGACAACACCTCGATGCAGGCCGTGGCCTTGGCGGCTGCGTGGCGGAGTAGGAAGCGCCGCTCCGACGCTGGCTCGATTTCCCAGACTTCCGGAAAAAGCCAGGAGACCTGACCGCGTGGCTCCGCCCCGTCCCATAGGTCGGCGACCAGAAAGCCTGCGCCGGGACAAAGCCGAACCAAACGCGCCGTTCGCCCCGCAGCGCTACGGAAGACGCCGCTGATCGTCCGCTCGTCGGGAAGCTTTTCGGTGGGCGCCAGGCGGGCCTCGGCCATGCGGCCGACCTTGAAGCAGCCGAGGAACTCGGCCGGCTCGTGTCCCGCCCAGACAGGACCGTTGTGGGCCTCGGCGCTACGCTCGCGGGCCCGCTCGGGGCCGGTGTTGTAACGTGAGGTGCCAGGATCGACGATGAGTCTTTGGCCGCCTAGCGTGATCTCGATCGACAAGAAGTCTGCGTGGCCGTGGCCAGGGTTCCAGCGTGGCCCCAGCGGGCCTGCGTCCAGCAGGCAGACGTCGTCCTCATGCGAAAGGCGGGCATAACCGCCATGCTCGAGGATGGACCGACCCTCCGGCGCCCTGGGCCCGCTCAAGCGGGGAACTTCCTCGTGCCAGCTGTCGTTGAAGAGGGCGACTTCGCCGTCGGGATGGCATAGCACCGCGAAGGCAAGCCGCGCGGCTTCAAGCTTTCGCGCCAGGGTCTCTCTTAGGTCCGCCGAAAGGAATGGCGTCTCGGCCATGACGGCGAGGGATACGACACTCAGTCCCTGGTACATCGGCGAGCGCTCGACTTGCGCGCCATCGGGCAGGATCGTGTGCGAGACAAGGTGGGCGATATCGCGCTCAAGCCTCGCCGCGATCGGCGGCGGAACTTTGTCGACTTGGCTGAAGTAGAGGCTCAGCGCAGCCAGATTGCGCTCAACGTGGTTGTTGCAGAGCTCGTGCTCCACGTTGTCCATCAGGAAGGCGATGTTCTCGCGCAGGAAGTCCGACACCAGCGCATCGATTTCCGGCGCGAGGCCCTTCTTGGCGCGGGCCAGCAAAAGTCCTGAGGTAAGGGCCAGGATCCGGTGCGAGACGCCATACGGGAACCAATAGGCGTTGAAGCTGCCTGGATCGGTCACCAGCGTGCGCTCTCGGAAGCCAGAGATGGCCCTAGCGGCCGCCGCGTGATGCTCGGGTCCGCCCTCGGCCAGCATGGGGCTCAGGAAGCCCATGTGGCCCAGCTTGACCCGCCACATCTGATGGTCGCCCTCGTCTGGAAGGTAACGCTTCCAGTCGATGTCGGAGGGGCTTCCGAAATCGATTTCCCGCCCGTGCAGGCGAACGCGGCCGGCCAGCACGCTATCGATCTGGTCGCGATACTCGGCGCCGTAGAAGCTTGCCGCCTCAAGGACGGCGGGCGTGAGCGGCTTGCCATGCCCCATCTCTGGCGTCGCGCGCTTGATCGTCGCTAGGCGCTCTCGATAGGCCGAGGGAAGGCGCACGGCGAGCTTGTTACGCGCGACGCGGCGAGCCATGTACAGCGCCATGCGCGGCGATAGCCGGCTTGCGGCCCGCAGCAGCACCAAGCTTTTCCGCAAGCGGCTCACGCGCTTATTCCCAACATCAGAAACCTTTTGCCGAAGTGGCGAACCGCTGGCGGCTTTCCCAGGGCGCGAAGGGGGAGGTTAAACGAAGCTGTGGTTCGTCGCTTGCGCCCAGCGCTCCAATCCCTTTTGGAACGCCTGGTCGCCGAGCAACCCATTCTCAACGGCCCAACCCGGATACACATAGGTCGAGCGCACGAGCTTGGTCACGCGATCTGGGTGAATGCCGAGGCCAAAGCCCTTGAACGTCGCCAAAGTCTTGGCCGCGCCCATAACCACGCCTTGCGGAACGTCATAGAGTTTGGCGGACGGGAAATAGCTGTCGCGTAGGCTGGTGACGATGGTCTCCAGCGTTGGGCATTCGGGATAGGCGCCATTCAGCAGTTCGTAGCTGGAATCCTTGGCTCCGGCGGCCAGCACGAGATCTAGAAGGTCCTCGACATAGATGCACGACTTGATCGTGTCCCGACGGCCAGGAAAGACGAAGAAGCCTTTCTTCAGGAGCGCGGCCATACGGGTGAAATTACCGCCTTCGCCAGCGCCGAACACGACGGCGGGGCGCACGATGGTGAGTTTCCGGCCGCCTGCTTGGCGCAGCCAGCCGCGATGGATCTCCTCGGCCATCAGCTTGGACTTGCCATAGGCCGACACCGGCGCGGGTTCGCTCGTCTCGACCTTTCTCTCTTCCGAGGGGCCGTAGATCGAGATCGAGCTGGTGAAGGTGATGTGCTGGACGTTGTCCCGCTCGGCCAGCTTCACCGCCTCGAGCGCTCCCCAGACATTGGTGTCGTAGTATTCGTGATCCGGGTGGCCGGGCGTCGTGTGAACGGCGGCCAGATTGTAGATTCGATCGATCTTGGGGAGGCTCAGCGCGCTCAGGCGACGCACGTCGTCACGCACGTATAGCGCGCCAGGAAGTTCCTCGCGCGGCGGCTTGAGGTCCAGGCAAACGAGCTCCGCGCCCATGTCGGCCAGGCGGCGGGCAAGATGGGTTCCGATGAAACCGGACGCGCCAGTGACCAGGGCGCGTTGGCCCCGCAGATTAGTCATGTCTGTTAGTCCCCACCGCCGTTTAGGCTAGCGCGGGCTTATCGCCCGCCTTTGTGACGCCATTACTCGAAGTTCGCCGGCGAGCGCGACAAAAAAACGAAGATGGCAGCCCTGTTCGAGCCTTTTGCCACCAGAGCAAACTTGGCGGTCAATCCAGGGCAAATGGTGACGGCGCTAAACGAGAGACAAGCTCTCCAAAGGTCCGGGGCCACCGGGAAAGATCTTCTCGATCTGATCCCGGCGCAATCCGTACAGTGGTTGGATGATCGAAGACATCATGGCCCGGTTATCGGCCAGGACCACAAGGTCTCGGCCATCATTGAGAGACTTAGGGACCAGCGCGACCTGCTCCCCCGCGACCCTCCCGCCCTTTACCGCGCCGCCGAGCACCCAATAGACGCTGCCGTGTCCGTGGTCCGTGCCCTTGTCGCCGTTCTCCTTGAAGGTTCGGCCGAATTCCGAGATCACCACCACCGCCGTGTTTGTCCAAGCATCCGGGCCAAGGTCCTCGGACAGGGCCGCGAGCCCCCGGCCCAATTGGCCGATCCGATCCGCCAGCACGCCCGTCGCGCCGCCTTGATTGACGTGGGTGTCCCAGCCGCCGACGTCGAGGAAGGCCAGATTGTAGTCCGTCTTCATCAGGCGGGCGACGCGGCGCGCGGCTAACTCGAAGCCGCTGGGAGAGATGGCGTTGCGATTGGCCGCCGCCATCTCGCCAGCCAAGGCGGCGTAAGCCTTGTCCCGCGCCGAGAAGCCTTCCGCGACCGCAGCGCGCAGGTCGTGGCCTCGGTACATGTCCTGGATCAGCCGGGCCTGTCGGTCGTCCACGCCAGGCTTGCCGACCGACGTGATCGCTACGTTGGGCACCGACATCGGGCCCTGAAACGCCAGCGGCGGCTGAGCGGTGAACGCGATCGGACGTCCGCCCGCGAGTTGCTGGGCAAGGCGCCCCATGAAGCCCGAGCGATAGTTCCTGGGCCCGCCGGCGGGCTGACCCAGCTCAATGGTGTCTTGGGTTTCGAAGTGGCTGCGCGTCATGTCGTCGGCGCCCGCGAAGGGCACGAAGGCGATCTGCTTCTTGGTCCAGAGCGGGTAAAGGCTGTCGCGCAAGGTGGGGTGCAGGCTCCAGTCGCCGTCGAGGGGGAGCGCGGCGTTGGGGTTGGCTGGATCCGGGCGCGCGATCGCGAGGGTCGGGCGGCTCTCGTAGTAGAAGTCGCTGGAGGTGGGGACCACGACGTTGATGGCGTCGTAGCCACCGCGCAGGAAAATGACGAGCAGGCGCTGATCGGTGGCGGGAGCGCTCCAGGCGTGGCCGCTCACGGCCGTCGTCGTCGCGGCGAGGCCGGCGGTCAGAAAGTCTCGACGATGCATGGCTGCGCTCTCATCGATGCAGGAACTCGGGGGATGACAGGAAGAGGGTGTTCCACTCCGCCAGCGAACGGGCCTGGGCCAACGCCGATCGCGTTTGAGGGGAAAGCCGCCTTTCCAACGTGCCGTGGAAGAGGGCGTTCTGAAGTTGGGGGAAGGCGGGCTGATCCTCGGCGCCTGGGGTGTCGGGTTTGAAGAGGCCGGCGGAGCTCGCGCCAATCTGGCGGGCCACCTCGAACATGGTCGTGAGTTGGCCCGGGCCCGACCACGCCGAGTCCTCCAACGGATAGCCATCGGGCGTGTCGCGATTGTAGAGGCCTTGCCCCAGCCGGTTTATCCAGCCCTGCAGCGGAGCGGTGTTGGCGATCGGGCGTCCGTCGTAGGCCAGCCGCACCGCGGAAACCGCGTAGTGGATCGGATCCTTGATCTTCTTGCCGAGCGAGGCCTTGAACGCCGAGGACCTGAACATGACGCCGAGCACATCCGCGATATCGCCGTCGCTGCGTAGAAACTTGGTCGACATGCGTTCGATGAGGTCGGGCGGAGCATCGCCCATGAAGTAAAGCGCGAGCTTGCGCGACACGTGCCGGGCGGTCGCGGGCTGGCGGGCGAGGACGTCGAGGGTCTGTTCAAACTCCGAAAGCCCGGTACCTCCCACCTCGCGTCCCAGAACGACCTTGTGGCCAAAGTCGTGTCGCGCGGGATTGAACTCCATGAGGCCCCGCCGGACGTAGAGCGCCTGCTGCTCGGGCTTCAGCTTGGGCGTCTCGGCCGAAAGACTAACGCCGACCCCCGTCAGCACGCGCGCCATCTCCTCGACGTCCCTCTGACTGTAACCCGAGCCGACGCCAAGGGTGTGAAGCTCGAGGATCTCGCGGGCGTAGTTCTCGTTTACGCGGCCGACCGCGTTCTGGTCGTTGTCGAGGTAGCGCAGCATCGCTGGATGCAAGTCGGCGGCCTTGAGGAGATCGCGGAACTTGCCCAGCGCATGGGGCCGGATCGCCTGGTCCTCGTAGTCGGCGATCATCGCCCGGATGTCGCGCTTGTCGGCCTGGACGTTGAAGTGGTTCATCCAGAACCAGGTCATCTGCTCTTGAAGCTGATGAGGTGAATAGAGGTCGCGCAGGAGCGAGCGCGCGGCGGCTTGCTGTTTCAGATCGGCCATCGCCCTTTGATAAGCCTGCTGGGCGGCCTGGCGCGCGCTGGGATCTTGCAGCTTCGCGGCCGCCTTGTTCTCGGCGTCCATCGTCGCGGCGATCTGGGCCATGGACTCGCGGGATATGCGCAAGCCGTCTATCCGCGCTTGGACTTCGGAGGGGAGGCGAGCCGGATTCTTGGGCCGAAGCTGGTCCTTCAACCAGCGATCAGGGCCCAGTCGATCGATGTTGGCCGCCTCCTGGGACGTTTGTCCCCAGGTCAGGCGATTGACCAGAGCGGCGTCGTCCTTTCCGCCGGCAAGGGCGGGCATGCCCGATGCGGAGGAGAAGCAGACAGCGATGACGAGCCAAAGGTGGCGCATGCATGGCCCTCGATAACCGCGCTCATGTTCGAACGCGGCGAGGGCCGTTTCAAGGCGGGGCCGCCATGGGCTGGCCATGATCAGGAGCGCGCCTCGCCTCCGTCCCCCATGGAAGGCAAGGCCCAGCAAGCTCAAGTCGACGCCCCTCGACGCTATCGCGGGCGCGCGTGATCGAAATGACCTAGGGGCGGGGGCTTCGGTGAGGCGACTAGGTTTTGCCGAGCTTGTCCGCCGCCGCGACATCCGCCCGCGCGCCCTCGACGTCGCCGAGCTCGGTCTTGACCTTGGCGCGCCAGCGAAGCGTTTCCGCATCGTCGGGATTGGCGGCCAACGCCGCGTCCAGCTCCTCGAGCGCCCGTCGATAGTCTTTCAGGAACCAATAGCAGCGCCCCTTTCGCGCCAGCGTCATCGCATCGCCTGGCGATAGGCGCAGCGAGATATTGAGGTCGCGGATGGCCCGGTCGTAGCGATCCTGGTCCATGAACACCGCGGCGCGGTTGTAATACGCCGGTTCGTAGTCGGGATTGGCCGCGATCGCCGCGCCGTAGTCGGCAAGGGCCTCGTCCAATTTGTCGGTCTCGGCCAGCGCCAGGCCCCGATTATTTAGAACGAAGGCCGATTTAGGCTTCAACTTCACCGCGGCGTTCAGGTCCGCCATCGCCGCCGCCGCCTTGTCGTCCTGGCGCAGCACGCTGGCGCGGCCCACCAGAAGCTCGGCGTCATCGGGAGCCAGGGCGATGGCGCGGTCGTAGTCGGCTTTGGCGTCACGTGGACGGTTCGCTAGGCGATTGAGCCAAGCCCTGCCGCGCCAGGCGGCGATCCGCTTGGGGTCCAATTTCAGAGCGCGGTCATACTCCGCCCGAGCCGCGTCCAGGCGGTCCATGTTTGTCAGTGTGTCGGCGAGGCCCACGCGTAGATCCGCGCGCTCGGGCTGGGCGGCGACGGCGATCTTGTACTGCTCCAGCGCCTTGTCCCAGTTTTCTCGATCAGCATGGTAGATGGCCTTGTTGATTACCGCCGCGATATTCTTGGGATCGGCCGCCAGCGCCGCGTCATAAGCCTTGAGCTCGCCCTCTGGATCCTCGTTCAGCGCGCTTAGTTCGATGCCGACGCCGTTCAGCGCATCCGGATCCTTGGGATCAAGCTCGGCAGCCTTGCGATAGTCGGCCAGTGCGCCCTTGTGGTCATCGTTGTCGGATCGCAGTTGGGCGCGATTGTAGTAGGCTGCGGCGGTTGGCATCGCCTCGATCGCCGCGCCGTAGGCCGTCAGCGCGTCGGCGCGGCGACCTTCCAAGTCACTAAGCAGCAAGGCGCGATTGAAAAGGAGGTCGCCATCCTTCGGGGATCTCTTTAGGCCTTCCTCCGCGGCCGCCAAGCCATCGGCTTGTCTGCCCTGGCGCCGTCGGGTTTGGGCCAGCTTCAGCCAGGCGTCGGCATAGTCTGGTTCCAGCTCGGTCGCCTTCTGATACGCGGCCGCCGCGTCCTCGTCGCGCTTGAGCGCCG
Source organism: uncultured Caulobacter sp. (assembly GCA_936942565.1). Taxonomy (GTDB): domain Bacteria; phylum Pseudomonadota; class Alphaproteobacteria; order Caulobacterales; family Caulobacteraceae; genus Caulobacter. The sequence goes on from CAKZJK010000372.1 coordinate 9,447, forward strand.
CCAGCGCGCGCCCGCGAGCGATCCGCGCGTAGGCCATCTTGGGATCGATCGCGATCGCCGCGTCCGCGTCGCGCAGAGCGCCGGCCGGATCCTCCAGCCACAACCGCATCACGCCGCGATAGGCGATGACGAGCGCGTCCTTGGGATCCTTGCGGGCGATCTGGTCATAGATCGCGAACGCGTCCTTCGGCCTGTCCAGGGTCTCCATCACCAAGCCCAATGTCATCCAGGCGGCGCTGTTGTCGGGCTCGATGGCGACCGCGGCTCGAGCGTCGCGTTCTGCGGCCGCGGTCTCGGTGTTCATCTGCAGATCCGCCCGCCGGAGCAGGGCCACGACGAAGCGCGGGTCCACCGCCAGCGCCGCGTCGTAGTCGGCCCGCGCGCCTTTCGCGTCGTCGCGGCGTCCCAGCTTGAGTTGTCCGCGGTAAAGCAGAGCGTGCTTGTTTCGTGGGTCGGCCTTGAGGACAGTCTCGAAGTCGGCCGCGGCGGCGTCGACCTTGTCTTGATCCTGCAGGGCCACGCCCCGCGCCAGCAGGGCGTCGGCGTCGCCAGGCAGCAGGGCCAAGGCTTCGCGCGCATCGCGTTCGGCCTCGGCGTTGTGATCCAGCCGCCAATGGGCGAAGGCGCGCACCACGAGCAGGCGCGCGCGCTCGCCCGGCGCTAGGCCCTGGGTGGCCAGGGCGTTATCGCAGATGGCCACGATCGCTTGGCGATCGGCGCGACGGGGCTGGGAGTCTGCCGCGGCGCACGCGGCGACGGGGTCGGCGGCCTGTCGCGCGAGGGCGGACGTGGCCGCGCCCGACGCCAACACGGCGGCTAGGATTAGCGAAGCGGAGATCGGCTTCATGGGCGCGCTACCTTTGGCGCGGCGGGCTGGGACACGCCGATGATAGGATCCGGTTTTAGCCAGCGAAGGGCGGCCGCCTTGACGTCGTCCAGCGTGACCGCGCTCATCAGCGGGCGATATTGCAGATATTCCTCAAGGAGCGCGGGCTCCCGGGCCGAGCCGCTCATCGCGCCCGCCCACCAGGTCAGATTGTCCCGAGCGGTCTGGGCCGTGGCGAGGATCGGCGCGCGGGCCTCCTCCAGCGCGGCGGGCGAGATGTCGCCCGCGACCAGCCTGGCCGCGACGGCGCGGGCCTCGGCGATCAGGACCTCGATATCGGCGGGGCTGGCTTCGATCTCAACGACCAGCGAGCCTTGGTCGCCGTAGTCCGGCGTGTTGGTGGCCACGACCGGGGCGTAGGTCTTGCCCAGCTCTTCCCGCGCCCGACGGCGCAGGGCGGTGTCAAAGATGGCCGCCAGGAGCTTGAGGCTGTACTCTTCGCGCCGCCGCTCCGGATTCGCCACGTAGAGCGGCCAGATCAGCGCCGCCGTGGCCTTGTCGACCTGGCCCTGGTGCTCGATCCGGATGATCGGCGGCGAGGTCGCGGGATAACGCACGAAGTGCGGATCGACCGTCCGGCGAGACGCCATCGAACGCGCCGGCAAGGCGCCGAAAGTTCGCGCCACGACAGCGATGACCTCATCTTCAGGGACATCGCCAACGATCGTCAGCTCCATTGGCTCGGTGGTCAGCACCGGCTTCAGGACCCGCTCGAAATCGGCCGATTGGATTTTCGCCATTGTCTCGCGCGGAGGCATGTTGCTGGCGGCGTCGGGCGCCACGTTGGCCATCATCGCGAGGTTCAGCGCCATGGCCGGCTGGCTCAGATAGGATCGGAAAACGAGGTCGACCGCCGTTGGGATGCGCGCGTCGATCGTCCGCCGAAAGCCCGGATCGCTGACATAGGCCGCGAGCACCGAAACCTGCCCGTCCAACGACTCGCCAAGGCCCGTGGTGCGCATCTCAAAGGCGGTCGGCGCCATTCTAATCGCGAAGTTCCACAGGTTCGAGTTGTCGTGGATCTTCTGGATATCCTCGACGCTGTTCTTTCCCAGACCGCCCGCGGCCAGGAGGCTGGTTCCAAATTCGGCCACCATATAGTCGGCGTCGGCGATCTGACGCCGCCCCGCGCCGAAGCGCACCCGCACCTCGATCGTGTTTGGGGATATCTTGGTCTGCTTGAAGTTTAGGATCAGGCCATTGGAGAACTTCAGCCGCGTGAAGCCGGGCGCCTCGACGGTCTCGCGTTCGACGACCTTGCCCGTTTTGCCGAACAGGTCATAGGCCCAGAGCGGCTTGGCTTGGTCGACATAGCGCTCGCCCAAGACGTGGCTCTCGCCACGCGCCCACGCCGCCGCCAGCGCGCGTTCGGTTGGTGGCTTGGGCCCGGTGATCGAGAGCAACGGCCCCGAGCCGGACCAGTCGGCGGCGAACCGCGCCTTCACGTCCTCGGGCGTCATGTCCTCCACCGCCAAGTCAAAGGCGTAGAGCGCGTCGGTCGGGCTGCTGGCCACCCGATCGTTCAGAGCGCTGGCCGCTAGGTCGTTGGCGATCGCGGGCGAGGTCCGAGATGCGCTGCTCAGCACGCTTCCACGCAACTGCCCCCGCAGATTTTCGACCACGGTCTCGGTCTCAAGTTCCGTCGGGCCGTCCTTTGCGAACCTGTTCAGCTCGACCTGGGCCGCGTCGAGCGCGCCCTCCCAAGCCTCGCCGGTGGGCACGACAAGCATGCAGGCAATCGATAGGTCACGGATGTCGTTGCCCATGACCGCCGAGCTGACGAGGGGCGCATCGCCCCTGTTGACCATTCGCGCCAAGCGTTGGTTCAGAACCGTTTGCCAGACCAGTCGTTGGATCGCTTCGCGTCGCTTGGGGATGGTGTCGGCTGGCCGCCCGGCGCCAGGCCCAACACGGCATGCGGCCGCCGAGAGCGGCAGGGTTTCGCCACCGATCGTTATCGCCTCCAGGCCACGGTTTGACCGAGGTTGCTCGAACGGCGGCTGAGGGGGACGCGGACCGCCCGCGATCCAGCTGTTGAAAGTCTCGCGGACCAAGGCTTCGGTTTGGTCGAGGTCGAGGTCGCCGACGATGATGACCACGGCGCTCTCGGGCCTATACCAACGGTCGTAGAAGCGTTTGAGATCGACCGCCGTCGCGGCGTTGAGGGTCTGGGCCAAGCCGATGGGTGAACGATTGACGGACCGCAGCGTCTCGCCTTGGAAGCGCGAAATGGATTCCTGAGCTTCCAGCATCGTGTTGCTACGCGCCTGCATTTCCGCCAGCACCACGCCGAGCTCGCGCTTGACCGCGTCGTCCGTGAAGCTGACGCCATCGGCGACGTCGCGCAGCCAAGTCATGCCGACCTTCAGCTGGTCGGCGTCGGGCTTGGGCATGTCCAGCTGGTAGATCGTCGAGAAGAGCGAGGTCGCCGCGTTCTGGTCACGCCCAAACGCGACTCCCCAACGCGAGAACACGTGATCGGACGAGCCCTCCGGATAGTGGCGACTGGAGCGGAAAGCCATGTGCTCTATGAAGTGGGCCCAGCCCCGTTCGGAGTCGGCTTCCTGGAAGCTGCCGATATCCATCGCCAGCCGCGCGGAGACCGCCCCCGCCGGATTGGCGTTGCGCATCAACAGGTAGCGGACGCCGTTGGGCAGTACGCCACGCCGAATAGCTGGATCAGGCCGGATCGCGTCCTTGCGGTCGACGGTCGGGGGCGCCGGGTCCGCCCCCCAAGACGGGGCGGCGGACATCAGCCCCAAGACCAGCGCGGCGCTGGCCAGGCATACTTTCTTCAAAACACCGCCCCCCGGGGATGCACAACCTCGACTTTAGTGGTCCTATCGCATCGCGCTTTGCGTCGGAAGGCGAAACAGTCGCCCGCGGCGGACCGCGAGGAAGGCGTTAGTATTCGTGCATGGCGGTTACGGCTCGCGATGGCGGGTGCGACGATTGGGCCCCGTCCGCCACGGCGCCTTGGCGGATGGTCGGCGCCAAGCAGCGCGCGCTATGGCTGACCGAGAACGCGTTCCGCGAGCCGACCCGGGATTTGCCAATGGTGAAGGGAGCTAAGTATTCGAAAAGTGGCGGAGGCCGGTCCGGAATCGAACCGGCGTGCACGGATTTGCAGGCCCGTGCGAACATAGTGAATTCAAAGACTTGGATGCAAAGCAGCCGGTTTTTGGCCCTAATGAAATCAAAGGCTTAGCTGGTCGCCGCAAACCAAAATCGGGCCTCTCGCGAGGCGCGAAATGAGCCTCGAAGCCCGCAACTGGGCCCGCCGCGTCGGCGGCCTGTCGATCGCCGCCAAGGCCGTGCTGATGGCTCTGGCCGACCACGCCGACGCCGAAGGCAAGGCCTGGCCCAAGCTCAAGACGCTCGCCGAGATCACCAGCATGACTGAGCGCCACGTGCGCCGTCAGATCGGCGTGCTTGAGGAGAGGGGACTGCTCGCCCGCGAGGACCGCTTCCGCCGCGACGGCGGCCAGACCAGCAACATCTACCGCCTGGCCATCGAGCGGCCTGAGGCCGAGGGCGAGCCGGCCGACAAGGCGCCGCCTCCTAAAGGTCCGCCTCCCAAGGCGCCCGCCGTCCGGGGGAGGCGGACGACTAAAGCCGCCCAAGGAACCCCACCTGAACCTTCCTCTTCTGACAAAGAGGACGACGCGGACCCGGCCGTCCAGGACGCCCGTGCGGCCTTCAATCAAGTCTTCGACGCCTGGAAAGCCATCAGCCCCGCGCGCCTCTCCCGGCCGAGGGCTTGGCCGCTCTGGCTGCGTTTCGCGCGGCGGATATCGCCGGCCCGCTTGGTCGCGGCCGCCTTGCGTTACCTCCGGGAGGATCCAGACGTGAAGCGATATGGCTCGCCGCAAGGGCTGGCGAATTGGCTACCAAGTGCGATGACGACCTCCACTGCTTCGCGCCCAACCGGCGCAAGAAAGACTGGAAGAAGACCTACGAAGGCGGATGCCAGGCGTGCGGCAAGAAGCTGGTCGACTGGGGCAAGGTGAAGGCCCGGGACCTGACGGACGTCAAGACGACGTTCTGGCAGCTCGAGCACGAGCTTATCCGCCACGTCTTCTTCCACGCGCCGTTCGACGAGGCCTCGCTCGCCCAGGCCAAGGCCTTGGGTCCCGCTGAGCTTCGCGCGAGGGTGCGTCCCTATCTGGCCAAGAAGATCGGCCCTGAGAAAATCTTTCGGGACACCTACGCGGACCGCGGCGTGATTGCCGAAGCGACCGCCAACCGGATCAACGCGCGACTCGCGCGGGGCTGAACCGAGAACGAATTCTGCAAACCGACCTGCAAACTGGTCGATAGCCAAAGGAGCTAAGTGCTTGAAAAGTGGTGGAGGCCCGGGCCGGAATCGAACCGGCGTGCACGGATTTGCAGTCCGCTGCGTCACCACTCCGCCACCGGGCCATCCGGGTCAACGCAGAGCGTTGGCGAAGAGGGGCGTTGGCTATCAGACCGGGCTCTGGCGAGCAATGGAAAATCATGTCGGTCATGGGTGTGACGCGACGCTTTGGAGTTCAGTTCCGCCATCCAAGGATGCTCGCGCGGCCTTACTCGGATCGCCGGGAGAGGAGAGACGCGAGCCGGACCGCGCTTAGACGCCGGGCTCGCGATTGTTTGCGATGGTGGTCGCGCCGCGAGCTAAGCTAGTGGACTTGGATCCCATGGCGCGTCCGGGACAAACCCGGACCGTGGTAAACGCGTCCTTGCTGGCCTCATTCCGCGGCGTCCGCGCGGCCTTCAGTGGGCTTTAGCGCTTCACCGAAGCCGGCGCCTTCATCCGCAGGATTTCGCGCGTGCGGCGGGTGATGCCGTACAGCATGCCCTTGTCGCTTTCGTCCCAGTCCACGGCCTGGCCCTCCGCTTCCATGGGCAGGGTGGTCAGGTGGTCCAGCACGCCGCCGCCGTCCGGAATGGCGACGACATAGAGCTCGGGAAGGTCGTGGCCGCTCAAATAGAACCGACCATTGGGACCCCAGCCGCCGCCCGAGATGCTCATCGGCTTGATGCGCTCCAGGATCGTCGCCGGCAGCGCCCAGCCCTCCAGCCGCCGCCACTGGTCGTCGAACTTGACCAGGGTGGTGTGCCGGTGGTCGCGCGGCGGCTCGCCGCCCTTGGCGTCGTAGTTGGCGAACATCGCCCACCAGAAGCCATCCTTGCGGTCCACCCAAGTGATCGAGCCCGTCCCCAGGCCCAGCGAAACGCTCCGACGGTGCGCCAGGGTGCTGGGATCGAAGAACTCGACCGTGCTGACCTGCGGCGTCGCGGGGAAGTTTGAGCTGGCGCACACCAGGTCGCCGCCGATCAGGGCGCACGAGTTTATGTGCGGGAAGCGGGCCTTCTGGCCCGTCCATTCGGCGCGCCTTTCGCCGGTCTTCTTGTCCAGCCGAACGATATTGAAGTTGCTGACCGCGTAGAGATCTCTTGGCCCGACCGCCACGCCCTGGCTGGCGTCGCTCGCGTAGCGGCGCACGGTCTCGAAGCCGGCGATGGGCGGCGGGGAAGCCGGTTCCGCGGGCGCCGCGGCTTGCAGGGCGGCCGCCAGGATCAGGGCGATGGGCATGGTCGGAAAACTCCTCGGCGGCCGATCAGAAGTTGATGGTCGCGCCGACCCAGTAGGTGCGGCCGTAATTAGCCCATTCCTGGAGATAGCGCCGGCCCGGGCCCGTCACTTCCTGGCGGCCGGTGTTCGAGAGGTTCTGGCCTTCGACGAACAGGCTGACGTGGCGGTTCCAACGCCAGGACAGGCTGGCGTCGAACACGTGGCGCCCCTTCCAGTACTGGTCGGAATTGACGTTGGCGTCGTTGATCGTTTCCAGCTGGCCGCCGATGTAGTTGTGCGACACGCGGGCTTCGAACGGTCCGCGCTGGTAGTAGATCGACTCGTTGGTCGTGATGTCGGGCTGCTGGAACAGGCCGGTCACGCGCGGGCCCGTCGCGGTCAGGAACGTGAACTCGGTGTCCAGCCAAGTCACGTTGCCGTTGAAACCGAAGCCATCGAATGGCGCGGGGAGGAAGGTGAAGGCCTGCTGCACGGCGAACTCGACGCCCTTGATCTTGGCGGTCTCGGCGTTGCGCGGGGTCGAGATCAGCACGGTCTCGACGCCTCGCCCCACATCCATCTGGGCGCTGGATGAGAGGGTGAAGATCTCGTTCTTGATGTCCTTGGAGAACACCGCCAGCGAGATCATGCCGTCGGTCGGATAGTATTCCAGCGACAGGTCGAAACCCTCGCTTTCGCGCGGCTTCAGGTCGGGATTGCCGCGCGAAAGGGTCGGCTGGCTGCCGTCGAAGCTGAGATTCTCGGTCGCCGCCAGCGAGCCGTAGTCCGGCCGGCCGATGGTGTTGGTCCAGGCGGCGCGGACGATCAGGTCCGAGCGCGGCTTCCATTGCAAGTGCAGGCTGGGCAGCCAGTTTCCATAGCCGCCGTCGTTGGAGACCGGGGTCAGCACGCCGCCGGTGTTGCGCACGGCGTCGGACTCGACCTTGGTGTGCTCGTAGCGCACGCCGCCCAGCACGGTCAGATCGCCAACCTGATAGCTACCCTGCACATAGCCCGCCTGCACGTCCTCGCTGACGTCATAGTTGCCGGTCGGGGCGGTGATCGTGGTGGTGAAGCGGCCGCGGTTGTCGCGGAAGAAGGCCATGGCGGCGTCGGCGTCGATGCGGGGATCCAGGCGATAGCGCCCGGCGATCAGCTCGGTCGGACCAGCCTTGTCGACCTCGGCCAGGGTGTAGGTGAAGCCCGTCCCGGCCCGGTAGTTGACCTGCGAGCTACGGAAGTCGCGTTCGCTGGAGCGCAGCACGCCGCCGACTTTGAGCTTCCAGGCGGCCTCGCTGTCGAACGAGACGTCCAGGCGCGCCTGGGTGGTGCTCTCGTTGGTCTTGGTCAGGGCGTCGCGGTGCTGTTGCAGCGCATAGTTGGCCGGATTGCGCAGCGCCGCCTCGTTGACCGGAGTGAACACCGGGAACAGCGGGTTGGTCGTGTCGTAGGTGAAGGCGTAGTTGGCGCCCTGGGCGTCGACGGTGCGGAACTCGACCGACTCGTTAGGCACCTTCAGGCCCGCCAGCGAGTAGACAAGATCGCCCTGGGCCTTCCAGCCGGGGGCGAAGTCCCAGGAAAATCCGGTGCGCGCCAGGCCGATCTCGCGGGTGGTGATCGGCTGGTTCAGCTGGATGATGCCGCGGCCCCGCGCGAACGCGCCGCTGGTCTGGGTTTGATTGGCGACGTTGCCCAAGGGTTCGATGCGGTACTCGATCCGCTCTTCGTCATCCTCCATGCGCGAAGCCAGCACCGAGGCGTCCCAGCGGAACTGGTCGTTGGGACGGTACTCGATCTTGCCGTTCAGGCCGCTGCGCTGCTTGGTGTTGTTGTACCAGAAGAGGCGCACCTGAGTCGGCACCTGGATGCCATTGCCCGTGGACGCTCCGGACAGCACGGGCGCGCCGGCGCTGGTGTATTCGCGCACCGAGGGGTCGGCGGCCTCGACCTGGGGAATGTCGTAGTCGAGCTGCTCGTGCGAGGCGCCGACCACCACGCCCCACTGATCTTCGGCGCCGAAGGTGCGACCGGCGGCGAAGGCCAGGCGATAGGCGGCCTTGTCGTTGCGCACGCCGCCATGACGTTCGTAGTCGCCGTAGGAGACCATGCCGTTGAAGAACGGACGGCCCGCGTCGAAGGCGCTGCGGGTGGTGACATTGATGACGCCGCCAATGGCGTTGCCGTCGTTCTCGGGCGTCACCGTCTTGATGACTTCCAGGCGTCCGGCCATCACCGACGGAACGATGTCCATCGGCACGGTCCGACCGCTCTCATCGACCGAGGCGACCAGGGCTCCGTCGATGGTCGTGCGGTTGTAGGTCGAGCGCAGGCCGCGGATGACCGGGAAGCGCGGCTCGCCCTGGTCTTCCATCACCGAGATGCCGGGAATGCGGCGCAGGGCGGCGGCGGTGTTGTGATCGGGCAGCTTGCCGATGTCGTCGGCCGAGACGACGTCGGACACCACGAAGGCTTCGCGCTTGACCGCGATCGCCGCGCGTTGGGCCTCGCGCTGGCCGGTGATCACGACTTCTTCCACCGCCGTCGCGTCCTGGGCGAGGGCGGCGACCGGCGCGCATAGCCCACTGGTGGCCAACAGGGCGATGATCAGCCCACGGGGATTGGAATTCTGCACGCCACCCTCCAGCATTGCGGATGGTCGGCGATTAAGGCGTCTCCACGACGTGGCCGCTAAGGTTCGATGTCGACTCGATGTCTAAAAAACCAATGTTCCGTGAAGGTGGCGCGCGGCCTTCGCCAAAACGCCCCGAGGCGCTCGACACGTCGGGCTATTCCCGCCCACGCTTTCACCACACGCAATTCGCGGTCCGAGTGGACGCGCGCGATCGACCTCGAGCGAGGCGCGATACAGGTCTTGGCTTATTGGGTTTTCCTGGCTTCCGAGCATTGTCGCGAAAGCCGATGGAGAGCCACCTGGCGGAGAGGGTGGGATTCGAACCCACGGTGCCCTTCCAGGCACGCCGCATTTCGAGTGCGGTACATTCGACCACTCTGCCACCTCTCCACAGGTGTAATTTCGGGGAGCTTTTAGGGCCCCCGAGGTCGAGGGCGCGATAACTAGCGGCGTCGCCGTCGGGACGCAACCCCCTCTTTCCGGCTTTTTTCGCCTCAGACTTTTGGTCGCAAAATCATCTGGGTGCAGCGGAAAAGCGCGATGGTCTTGCCGCTCGCCTCGTTCGTCACGACGGCGTCCCACACCTGGGTGTTGCGGCCGCCGTGGACCAGCTTGGCCTCGACCGCCACGCCGCCGTCACGGGCCGTTCCGAGGAAGTTCGACTTCAGCTCGATGGTCGTGAAGCTGGTCCCGCCCTCGGGGAGCGAAACCATGCAGCCATAGCCGCAGGCCGAGTCGGCCAGGGCGATGACGCTGGCGGCGTGCAGGAAGCCGTTGGGAGCCATGTGGCGCTTGTCGACGTCGAACCGGCCCTTCACATGGCCGTGCGTCGCCTCCAGCCACCGAAGGCCCAGGAGATCCGGCAAGCTGCCCGCCTGGCCGGCGGTCAGGGCGGCGCTAAAATCCTCGGCCATCGGCATGCTCCGCGAGAGTCGTCAAACCCTATGCGACCGCGCCGGGGCGATAGTCAATTTCGAAAGAAAACGCAGCTCTAGAGCTTGGCGAAATCGACCGGGGCGAAGCGGCCGCCGGCGCCGAGGTCCGGCGGCAGGCGTCCGGCCCTGACGGCCACGCGCAAGGCCGGACCCGCCACGGTCGATTCCGGCAGCAGGGCGTCGGCGGTGGTGCGCATGGCGATGAAGTTCAGCCGGTCGACCGTGTCGTTCAACTGGATGTTGGAAGCCTTCTCCTCGGCCACGGTCGACTCGCAGGGGAGGGCGGCGCAGACGCCCGGCATCACCCGCGTCTGGGGCGGCAGGCTGAGGATCTTGCGGGCGTCATCGAAGGTCTTGCCGGCGTCGGCGCCGGGGACGTCGCAGCGGCCGGAGCCCTCCGAAGGCGCCAGAAGGACATCGCCGGTGAAGATCGCGTTGGCGACGCGGTAGGCGACCGCGCCCGGCAGGCGGCTTTCGAGCGCCAGCGCGGTGATCTTGAGTCCGCCCATCGGCAGGGACTCGCCGTGCTTGGCCAGCTTGTCGAAATCCCAGCCCTCGAGGTCGACGCCTTCCTCGCCGAGCGCCGGGACTAGGCGCTTCAGGCTCTCGACGACGCGCGCGCCGATGCAGATCGAGGCGCCCGTCTCGTATTTCACGTGGCCGGCGGCCGACAGATGGCCGGTATGGACGCTGGTCTCGAGAATCCAGGTGGGGCCCAGGTCGCGCGCGCGGATGTCGGCGATGATCTTGTCCGCGAAGCTGGTGCCGACCGCTTCGGTTTCGGGATCGAAGTCCAGGACGGGATCGACAATGGCGCAGAGCAGGGTCGCGGGGTCGATGATGAGATAAGTCACCGTCCCTGTCGCGGGATGGCGATAAGCGATGATTTCCGGCTGCATTCCGTAAGCCCTAGCCCCGAGGCGGCCACCTTGACCGCCAAGCCGTTAAACATCAGCGAACGGCAACCCTTGAAAAAGCGTATCCGTCGCGCGGAAACGTTTCCGAAGTTGGCTGAATACTGGGAACCGGAGCGTTCAAGACCCGAAATGGGTCTTAGCGCGACGTTGCGTCGCATGGATGGGCGCCGTCTCGCATGCCCGCGACCCATAGGGGCTCGACATAGCGGCCGCCGGCGCGGAAGCCGGGCGCGCAGCCGTCCGGCGTGTCGTCGGCGCGGCCGGAGCTGCCAGTCATGATCGACAGAGCGACCGATTGCTGCGAGCCGCCGCGCGCGCGGCCGTAGCCGTATCCGCCGTAACCGTAGCCGCCGCCATAATAGGGGTCGGCATAGAAGCCGCCATGCTTGCCGAAGTCGGTCTTGGAGACGGCGAGGCCGACCGTGGTGTTCTCGCCGACCGGGAAGAGGCCCGAGGCGTAGACGCTGCGGTAGCCGCCGGTGCCGACCGAGACGCCCATGGAGCCGTGAACCTTGCGCTTGCCGTCCTCGTCGCGATCGGCGGGAAGCAGGCCGCGCTGGCCCTCGTCATAGCGGACGGGTGTCTCGGCGAGGAAGGCGGCGATCTGCTCTTGGGTCGTCAGCGGTTTGATCGCCGTAGGCGCGGCGGCCGGCGTGGCCTGGGCGGCGGCCTTCAGCGCTTCGGGCGTGGGCTTGGCCTGGGCCGTGGCGATCACCTCGTCATCGCCGCTCGGCGCGGCGAGGGCGGGGGCCGCGGCGGAAAGGCTGACGACAAGGGCCGCGATAAAACGCCGCATGGCGAAGCTCCAGAGTGACACGCTACGACACTAGAGCGCGATAGCCGAAAGTGTGAGCGGTTTCGGCGGCCATCGCGCTCTACTTTTTGGGAAGACGAGCCTGTTATCGGGATCGAATTCCATTTGAACTCGACAGGTTCTACAGCGCCAAGCCAGCGCAATTAGGGCGTTTTTGTTGCGGCGACGCAAGCTTGACCCGGTCCGAGCCTAGAGCGTCAGAGCGCTTCGAGGGTTTTCTGGAGCGCCGCCATGTCGGCCGGGAGTGGTGTTTCGAAGCGCAGGGCCTCGCCGGTGATCGGATGCACGAACCCAAGGACCGCCGCATGCAGCGCCTGACGCTTGAGGCCGGCGGCCTGAATCGCCTCGCGGACCGCCGCCGCGGGCTGGCCCGCGCCGTAGACCGGGTCGCCCAGGCATGGGCTTCCCTTGCTGGCCATGTGGACGCGGATCTGGTGCGTGCGGCCGGTCTCGAGCCGGCACGCGACGCGGGCGGCCACGGGTTTGTCCCGGGGCCCGAACGCGGCCTCGACCTTGTAGTGCGTGATGGCCTCGCGCCCGCCCGACCGGAGCACGGCCATTTTCTTGCGATCACCGGGCGAGCGGCCCAGCTGGGTGATGATCGTGTCCGAGGGCGGCGATGGCGCGCCTCGGGTCAGGGCGATGTAGAGCCGATCGATGTCGTGCGTCGCGAACAGCGCCGAAAGACCCTTGTGCGCGGCGTCGCTCTTGGCCGCGACCATGACGCCGGAAGTGTCCTTGTCCAGGCGGTGGACGATGCCGGGCCGCGCGACGCCGCCAACACCCGACAGGCTGTCGCCGCAGTGGTGCAGCAGGGCGTTGACCAGGGTGCCCGTCAGGCTGCCGGGCGCGGGGTGAGCCGCCATGCCGGCGGGCTTGTCGACCACGATCAGGTGCGCGTCCTCATAGAGAACGACGAGAGGGATGTCCTCCGGCGCCGGATCGGCCGGGATCGGCGGCGGCACCAACAGGAAATAGGTCCCGGCCCTGGCCTTGCGCGAGGCGTCCGCGACGGGTTGGCCGTCCAGCGACAGTCTGCCCTCGCCGATCAGAGCCTGCAGACGGGCGCGCGACAGGTCCGGGAACAGCGGCGCCAGCGCCTTGTCCAGCCGCTGGCCGGCGAGCTCGGGGGGCAGGACGGCGGTGAGAACCTCGCCATCGGTCCCGGCTTCCGGGTCGTCGAGGACCTCGTCGTCCAACCTGTCTTCCGCGTGGGTCACCGGGGTTTCACGGCTCCTTCATGACTTCGTCGCACCACCGACACGCACCATGCCTACGGGCGAGATCGAGTTTGCATTCAGGGGGATAGTCGATGCGCGCTTTTCGCACCACCACGCTGTTGACCGCCAGCCTTCTCGCTCTGGTCGCCGCCGCTCCGGCCTTCGCCGCCGACGCGCCCGTGGCGTCGGGCGCCGAGGATCAGGACACCCGTCTGGGCGAGGTGGTGATCACCGCCCAGAAGCGCGCGCAGGACCCGGTCGAGGTCCCGGTCGCGGTGACCGCCTATTCCGGCAAGTTCCTGGAGGCGATCGGCGTCAAGGCGTTCGACGAGCTGTCGGCCTTCACCCCGGGCTTCCTGGTGCAGAACCAGTCGAACAACAATTCCGGCTTCGTGATGCGCGGCATCACCTCGGACTCCGGTTCGGCCACCGACGAGACGCGAGTGTCGATCTATCAGGACGGCGTTCCGATCTCGCGCTCGCGTGGTTCCTACGTCGAGCTGTTCGACATGGAGCGCGTCGAGGTCGCCAAGGGGCCGCAGTCGACCCTGTTCGGCCGCGGCGCCCTGATTGGCGCGGTGAACCTCGTGCAGAACAAGGCCAACCCCGCCAGGAACGACTGGCTCCTGAAGGCCGAGGGCGGCACGAACGGCTACTTCGTCGGCGAGGGCATGGTCAATTTCGCGTTCGGCGACGGCAGCGCCCTGCGCATCGCGGCCCGCGCGCGCAAGAACGACGGCTATGTCGACGACGCGGCCGGCGGCGACGCCTACAACTCGACCAACACCAAGGCCGTGCGCGCTGCCTACCACCTGGAGCCGGGCCCGCTGAAGCTGGACCTGATCGGCAACTATCAGGAAGACTCCACGAGCGGCACGTCGTTCAAGAGCCACACCTTCAACCCGAGCAATCCGGTCACGGGCGAAGTGCTGGGCGACACCGGGGTCTCCTCGGGCGCCACGCTGTCGCCGGGCGCGGGCTTCGAGGGCGGCAAGCCGCTGGGCCTGGATCGCAAGGTCTACGGTCTGACGGCCCTGGCCGAGTACAGGATCAGCGACAGCCTGACCCTGTCGTCGATCACCGCCACCCGCGCCTTCCATTCGGTGGAGGTGTTCGATCCGGACGGTTCGTCCTTGCCGATCATTACCTTCGCCGAGGACGCGCAAGGCCGTCAGCAAAGCCAGGAGCTGCGTCTGCGCTATGACGACGGCGGCCGCTTCACCGGCTTCGTCGGCGCCAACTACTTCCACGAGACCGGCTCATTCCGGGCCAGTTCGACGAGCGCCTGGTCCTGGCCCTGCTGGCCGGCGCCACGCCGCTGGGCATCAGCCGACCGACCGCGCAACCGCTGGCCTATCTGACCAATCCCGCCTATCTGGCGCAGGTTCTGCAGCTGGGCTTTGGCATCCCCGCGTCGATCGCCCCTGGCATCGTCTCGAACCTGAAGTCGGTGCATCGCGAGGAATTCGCCAACTACGGCGAGAACACCGCCTACGACGTCTACGCCGACGGCACGTTCAAGCTGACCGACAAGATCGAGATCGTCGCGCTCAACAAGATCGACGCGGTCGACGCCGACGAACTGAAGAAGCAGAAGGACCGGCTGAAGCGCGCCGCCAAGAAGACGCCGCTGCTGCTGTCGGGCGCGACCGGCGCCGGCGTCAAGGAAGCCTTGCGCAAGCTGGCCGACCTCATCGCCGAGCAGCCGGTGTCCAACAAGGCCAAGAGCGCGGTCGAGAGCGCCGCGACCGAGGAGCCATGGGCGGCCCCGACGCCACCGCAGGGCTGAGCTGACGCCAGCCTTGCCTCGCGAGCATCCGCTTGCGACACTCGCCCTTGTCCATCAACACACATCCTCGTCCCGTGCAGGCCGCGTGTCCGCCACGCAGCTCTCATCATGAAACGAGGGATC
>CAKZJK010000373.1 GCA_936942565.1 uncultured Caulobacter sp.
CGCATGCTCGACGCGGAGTGACTCCGGCATCTGCCACAGCGCCATCCGGCCCGATTGCGGCATGAAGTCGAGCGCGGCGTCCTCCGAGCAGAGCCGCACCTCGATCGCATGGCCGGAGAATTCGATCCCGTCCTGGCGCAACGGCAGCGGCTCGCCGGCGGCGACCATGATCTGCTGGCGGATCAGGTCGATGCCGGTGACCATCTCGGTCACCGGATGCTCGACCTGCAAACGCGTGTTCATCTCCATGAACCAGATGCGGTCGGCGCGCAGGCCCTCGCTGGCGTCGGCTATGAACTCCACCGTGCCGGCGCCGATATAGCCGACGGCCTTGGCGGCCTTCACGGCGGCGGCGCAGACCGCTTCACGCGTGGCCTCGTCCATGCCCGGCGCGGGGGCTTCCTCGATCACCTTCTGGTGTCGGCGCTGAAGCGAGCAGTCGCGCTCGAACAGATGGACGACATCGCCGTGGCTGTCGCCGAACACCTGCACCTCGATGTGGCGCGGACGAGTGACGTACTTCTCCAGCAGCACCCGGTCATCGCCGAACGCGGCGGAGGCCTCACGGCGGCACGAGCCCAGGGCGGCCTCGAAGTCCTCGGCGCGTTCCACCTTGCGCATGCCCTTGCCGCCGCCGCCGGCCACGGCCTTGATCAGCACGGGATAGCCGATCTTGCCGGCTTCGGCGGCCAGACGTTCGACGGACTGGTCCTCGCCGAGATAGCCCGGCGTGGTCGGCACGCCGGCCTCGATCATCACCGCCTTGGCGGCGTCCTTCAGCCCCATGGCCCGGATCGCCGAGGGGGGCGGGCCGATCCAGGTCAGGCCCGCGTCGATCACGCTTTGAGCGAAGTCGGCGTTCTCGGACAGGAAGCCGTAACCCGGGTGGATCGCGTCCGCGCCCATCTGCTTGGCGGCCGCCAGGATCTTGCTCGGATCGAGATAGCTGTCCTTGGCCGGCGCCGGTCCGATCAGGATCGCCGCGTCCGCCTCCATCACGAACGGCGCGTCGGCGTCGGCTTCCGAATAGACGGCGACCGTCCGCACGCCCAGCTCTCGGGCGGTGCGGATGATGCGGCGGGCGATCTCGCCGCGATTGGCGATCAGGACGGAAGCGATCAAACGGGGACCTACATCTGAGTGAGGGTGAACACCATCAGCGCGGTGATCAGCAGGGCGAAGGCGAAGACGCTCATGAACCAGACGACCAGCGTCTTGAAGACAGCCCCAACGACGGTCGAGCCGTAGCCGCCGCGCAGGGTCTGGAAGAGGTTGATCGGCGTCCAGAACGTCAGGATGGCGAACCAGGGACCGACCAGCGAGGCGGGCAGCACCATGCCGATGGCGTTGGTCAGGAACGCGAACGACAGCAGGTTCGTCGCCACCAGCAGGTGGTCATAGATGAAGAACTGGCGGCGGTTCACGTAGACGAGCGCCAGGCTGAGGCCGATGATCGGCAGCAGCAACACCGCGAGGCGGTGAGCCCAGCCGAACATCACCAGCAGGTAGTAGTCCGGATTGGCGACGGCCTTGGCCAGGCCTTCCTTCGGCCACCAGGCGACGCGGCGCGAGTCGGAATGATCGCCCAGGTCGATGTCCGCCGTGACCTCTTTGCGAGCCGCCGCGTCGTTGTGGCCCGCGGCTTCAGGCGGAGCTGGCCCGTTGGGCGTGACCACGTTGAAGTGCTGCCCGCCGATTTGCGCCTCGGCGATCTTTCGCGTGTTGTCGTCGATGGTGTCGGGGTCATTGAGATCCAGACCGCGAATCTGTTGAGCGACGTCCTCGCCGCGCTTCTCGATCCTGGCCTTGGCCTCGGCGGCGGCGTTGGGGTTCTTTTCCAGCGCGTCGGCCTCGGCGACCTTGGCGGCGTAACGGTCCCGGGCCTTCTTGGCCTTCTCGTCGTACTTGGCGGCGATCCTGGCCTTGTCCGCGCCAGGCTCCTTAAGCGCCTCGTCTCGCGCCTCGGCGGCGTCGCTCAGCCGTCCGTCGCGCACTTCCACCGCGTCCTTGCGCATCTCGTCGGCCTTGGCCTTGCGGCCGGCGGGCGTGGCGAGCGCCGCGATCTCTTTCTCCTCCTTGAGTTCGACCTCGTGGCGGATCTTGTGAATGGCGTGCTCGGCCGCGAAGATGAACAGCAGCAGGGCGACCAGGAAGGTGCGGAACGGCGGCACGTGCCGCGCGACGCGGCCTTCCATGTAGTCCTTAGCCAGCTTGCCGGGCTTGAAGAACAGCAGCGGCAGGGTGTTGGCCAGGCGGCCATCGAGGTGGAACATCCCCTCGATGGCTTCCCAGATCAGATGCAGGATTGACCGGTGGTGCGTGTCGGCGTTCTGGCCGCAGCTATAGCAGTACCACCCCTCCAGCGGCGTCCCGCAGTTCTTGCAGGGCTCGCCCTTGTGGGTAAACGGCCTCTTCTTTCGGCCGACGAGCCCTCCCGCCGAGTCCGCCGCCGCCGCTTCCAGTTCCGCGCCTGTGACCACGCCCCACGTCCCCCTGGTTGAGTCTATTCAGCCCAGGAGGGTTTACGACGCGCGAGGAAGGCGCGCACGCCTTCTTGTCCTTCTTCGGACACGCGACGACGCGCGATGCGACGGGCGGTCTCTTCGACCATGCCCCTGTCGAGTTTCTGACCAGCGAAGTCGTTGACCAGGGCCTTGGCGTCGCCGATCGCGCCAGGGGCGCAGGGGACCATCTCCTCGATCAGGGAGTCACGGGCGGCCTCCAGCCCGGCGACGTCGTCGAACACCTCGTCGACCAAGCCATAGCTCCAGGCCGCGTCGGCGTCGAAGACGCGGGCCGTGGCGAACAGCAGCTTGGCCGTGCGCGGGCCGAGCGCGGCGATCACATAGGGGCTGATGGTCGCCGGAGTCAGGCCCAGCTTGACCTCGGAGAACGAGAATTTGGCGTCGGCCGTGGCCAGGGCATGGTCGCACGCGGCCACGAGACCCGCGCCGCCGCCATAGGCCGCGCCCTCCACCAGGGCCACGGTCAGGGCCGGGATGTCGTGCAGGGCCTTGAGCATGTGAGCCAGCTCGAGGGCGTCCTCGCGATTGTCGTCCTCGTCCCACTCGACCGCGTCGGCCATCCAGGAGAGGTCGGCGCCGGCGCTGAACGTTCCAGCGACGCCACGCAGGAACACCACGCGCACGCCCTCGGCCCCGTGAAGGGTCTCGAACGTCTGGCGCAGGGCCGCGATGGTCGCCGCGTCGAAGGCGTTCTTCTTGTCGGGGCGATTGATCCAGACGGTGACCGCGCCCTCGGGCGTGCTCTCCATGTGGACCAGCGGGCTCATCGCGTCGGTGTCTTGGACCTCGACGATGGGATCGGCGATGGGGTTGGTCATGGGGCTACTCCTTTGGGACGCTACATCCGGAAAACGCCGAAGGTCGTCTCCGGGATAGGGGCGTTGAGACTGGCCGAGATTGCAAGTCCCAGCACGTCACGGGTTTGAGCCGGGTCAATGATCCCGTCATCCCATAGCCGCGCCGTGGCGTGGTACGGGTTTCCCTCATCTTCGTAGCGTTGGCGGATCGGCGCCTTGAAGGCTTCGGCCTCTTCCGGCGTCCACTTGGCGGCGTCGCGATGGACGGTGGCCAGCACGCTGGCCGCCTGCTCGCCGCCCATCACCGAGATGCGTGCGTTGGGCCACATCCACAGGAAGCGCGGCG